>NZ_VRUV01000115.1:0-10637 GCF_008039455.1 Methylobacterium sp. WL116 | reverse complement strand
GCTTCTGCCGGCTTCTTGGCCGGTCCGGATGTCTGCTTCATCTTCGCTCCTCAGGGGCTACGATGAACCAGCCATCCTCCGTTCGTGAAGACCCTCATTCTGTCCCACAGGTGCTGACGTCGGACAGCCGTCGACGATCGGCTCGGCCGGTCGCTCGTCGAGATGATGCGCACCATCGACAGCCTGCGACTGAAGGAGATCCACTTCCGGTCGCTGACCGAGCAGTTCGACAGCGATACCGCTCACGGGCGCTTCGCCCTGCAGATGCATGGCGCCATGGCTGAGTACTTCCTCGACCTCAACCGCGAGCGCACGATGGAAGGGCTCAAGGCGGCGCTGGCCCGCGGGCGCAAAGGTGGCCGGCCGAAGAAGCTGACCGAGGCCGACGTCGAGGTGGGCCGCGCCCTGCTGCAGTCGGGCACCATCTCGATCACGGCCATCACCAAGCGCCTTGGGGTGAGCCGGGACACGTTCCACAACTACTTCCCGAAGGCGTGGGCACGCAGCCAGGCAGACCTTGCCGCTTCGGCGATCCGACAGGCATCCTCCTAATGCCGATCCGGCGCGAGCACCGCTTCTTCTATCCTATTGATTGGCCCCAGCTCTCGGCCATGATCCGCTTCGAGCGGGCGAAGGGGCGCTGTGAGGTTTGCGCCCGTCCGCATGGACAGCGCGTCTTCCACCTCGGGGACATCGGCGTAGCACTCAAGCGCGCCACGATCAGGCGGTTCCCTCAGCTCATTTTCTCCCATTTATTAGCCCCTCCATCAGTCGAGGCGTAATTGTTGGCCTAGTGTCATGTTAGCCCGTTATAATAGTGATTTAAACCAAAATCATTGTTTTTCATAGTAAAACAATTTTTTGACGCTGTCGACTATCGAGCAGATCAACGAACAATTCCGCGTCTCCGAGGCCGCTCTGAATGCTGCCCCTTAGGCCGGCGAGCCCAGCTGCTCCTATCGTAACGAAGTTGCTCCGTCTGGAGGCTGAGCTAGCTACTGCGCAGCGGCCTAAGCTGGCGAGAAGGCCGCCAGCGCCGCTAAGGAGGCCGAAGCCATCTAGGCTGTGACGCGGTGACATCTGGCTAGGCGACAGCCAGCAGCCCGCCGGCGCCCGCCGGCGGCGGCGCTCAATCCCTTGTTAATCCGACATCATTAGCCAATAATGATTAGGGTAGTTTAATATGAAAAAGGGGGTGACAATGATCGTCACGATAGGGGCAACAAAGGGAGGTGTCGGCAAGAGCACCCTATCCATCAATCTCAGCTGCGCTCTGGCCGCGTCTGGCCGCGATGTGTGGTTAGTCGACGGTGACCGACAGGGAACCAGCCAGACCGCCATCACCATCCGTACCGATAGCGGACAACAGCCTGGCATCGCGGTCGCTCAGTACGCCGACGGGCAGACCCTGCGCGGCCAGATCCAGCACCACCGGTCCAAACACGACGTAATCATCATCGACGCGGGCGGCCGGGACTCCACTGCGCTGCGCGCTGCCTTGGTACTGAGCGACGTGCTGCTCGTCCCGTTCCAGCCACGTAGCCTCGACGTCTGGGCGCTGCAGCAGATCTCTGACCTGATTGATGAGGCTCGCAGCGTGCGTGACGGGCTGAAGGCCTACGCAGTGCTCAACTTGGCGGATCCCGGGTTTACCTCGACCGACAACGTCGACGCAGCCGCGGCTATCGGTGATTGGCCTACCTTAGAGTACCTGGACACGCCGATCGTACGCCGGAAGGCCTTTGCCAATGCCGCCGGCCAGGGCGTATGCGTCCACGAGCTGACCCCCAAAGACCCGAAAGCCTGCGTCGAGTTGGATAACCTGATTGCGCGCTTGTTTTAATATGAATTTCATCTAGGAACCATATCATGTCAATCACACGCGCGCCGTTCAAGCCGACCTTAGAACCTGCTCCCGCTGCCCGTGAGGAACGTTTCATCTCCGGCGCCCCTGACGCTCAATCACAGGCCACTGGCCGAGGAATCCGCAAGGGGAAGAAGGAGCAGATCACCATCACCGTGGCGCCGGAAATCCTGGATCGCGTGGACGAGGCTCGGCACAAGATGGGCCTGAGCCGGGCTGCCTGGATCAACACCTGCATCTTCCAGGGCCTGGAGAGCGGGTTCACCGGCATTCGGGGATCGCGGGATGAGTAGCGAACCGAAGCAGCTTGGTGACCTGCTGGGGGAAGCCGGGCTCGAGGCTAAGCTTGAGGCGCTGGGCAAGGCAGTGGCTCAGGACGCTGCCGCGAGGCAGGCTACACTAGAACAAACCGGAGAGGGGGCGCAGAAGCGCCAGGAAGGCCCAGCAGAGCGCGCAGCACAGATCCAGGCTCGTAACCAAGGCAAGGCGCTGAACGGCTCTAGCGGCCAAGCTGTCGAGCCCCGAAGCCCCGCTCCAGCGCTCACTCAGCAGATCGATCTGTTTATCGCCACCGGCCGGGCCGCAGCGCCCAAGGACGAGTTGGCGACCATGGAGCATCCGGTCTACGCGATCGAGGATGGTGACCAGCGGATCATGACCTACGAGCATAACGGCGTGACCTTGGAGGTGACGCCGTCGGTGAAGGGTAGGGCGACCATCCACGACAAGGACATCGTACTGACGTGCGTGTCCAAGGTCGTCGACGCCGTGAACCGCGGTGAGCCGGTCTCCCGCACCGTTAGCATCAAGGCGCACGACGTCTTGACCTTCACGAACCGTAGCACATCAGGTCGCGGCTACGAGCTGCTAGAGCAGGCCCTGGAGCGGCTTGCCGGCACCCGCATCAAGACCTCGATCGCCACTGGGAAACCGGCCAGGCGCCGCACTAAGGGCTTCGGCCTGATTGATGCCTGGGAGACCATCACCCGAGGACCGAACAACCGTCTAGAGGAGCTGCGTATCACCTTGAGCGAGTTCACCTTCGACGCCGCCATGGCGCTGGAGGTGCTGAGCATCGACCAGAACTACTTCAAGCTCAGGAAGGCCACTGAGAAGCGGCTGTACGAGCTGGCCCGCAAGCACTGCGGCGACCAGGGGCGATGGAAGGTTGGGCTCGAATTGCTACAGAAGAAGGTCGGTAGCCGCCAGCCCCTGTTCAAGTTCCGGGCAGCCGTACGCAGCATTGGGGAAGAGGGTTCGCTGCCTGGCTACCACTTAGTTTTCCTGCACACCGACGATTCCGTAGTATTCTACGGTCGGAGCGCGGTAGGCTTGGTGGCGATGGAAAGCGACCTAGTCACGCTCCCTAAGCCTAAGGCGGAAGGCTCTCGGCGAAAGTCGGTTCGCAGATCAACCGCAAAGGGCATCTAATTCGTCACTCTACGGATAAATTACCGCAAGGCATTGTTATGTATGATTTTTCACGGAATATCGAGGGGACTGCCAAGTTCGTTCTTGACACGGAAAGCTGGGTTTTGCAGCTGCTTCCGATGCGGATTCGCCCCTCTACGGATAGTTGCGGGCTCCGAACCCTACGACTCGTCACTCTGCGGATGTTCGCTTCGTCACTCTAGGGATAGAGGTTCGACACTCTGCGGATAACGCAATTCGTCACTCTGCGGATAAATACCCCCATTTTCGCCAGCAAAATCAGGAGTTTGCGAAGCCCTAACAACGCGCGCGCGTCTTTAACTAATTAACATATTTCTTAACGTGGTGGATGGAGGCACAGAATAGCGAGGAGAAAGCTCGGCAGCGGGTTGGCTCGAAGACCCTGAGCCAAGTGCGGGGTGAAACTCGCAGCTCGCCACCTTCACAAAACTCTGCCTTTGCGATGTTCCCATCGACCTGGAGTCAATCGACACCGTCCCTTTGGCTTGGCGAAAAAGCCCGCAGCGCCTCGGGGCGTGTCGCGAACTTGGATCTAAGACGCAGAACGACCCCTTCCGTTCCGCTTTTCCCCTTTGTTCGCCTGATGAAGGCCGGGCGGACCTATTCACCCGCCCGAGGCGGTAGTGGGGTTCCTCGTGGCCGAGGCGGAGGTTAAGCGTTCGACATTGATCAGTGGCCGGCGATAAGCGGCGATCAAGTATGCCCACAAGCTCGGGGGGCTGCCTTCCGCCGAGCGGAACTGATCGCGCTCGACGTGGCTGACCTCGGCGAGGATCCAAAAGGCCTACGCGTCATGCACAGTTTGAAGGTTGATTAGAAAGGGCAGAGGTTCGAGAAGGCGATCTCGAACGAGCGATTCATTCGCCCGGTGGCCCTAGTGCGAGAATGGGTGAAGGCGGCCGGGATCATGGAAGGGCCTCTGTTCCGACCGGTATCGCGATCGGCAAGGTTGTAAGAGGTTCGCAAGGTTGGCGAAGCTGCCCACGCCTCCTTATTTCGCGATTGGGCCGTAGAGCGGACGAGCCACCCGCGGGAGGTAGTTGAGATGGCACTCGCACACACAGTTGAGAACCGGGTGGAAGCAGCTTACGCCCACAGCGAGCTACTGGATCATCGTAGAGATATTGGGGAAGCGTGGACACAATCCATTTGCCCTGCTGAGGAATAGATAATCTTATGAATTCCCATGATTCAAATAATAAATATGATCTCATCTGGGAAGTTGTCAGCAAATCATCGGAAAGAGGGCTTACGGTCTCAACATTCAGAGCAAAAGGTCGCACTTATAACGCCGTTAGCTCAAAAGATTCATTTTATAATCATGCTTGGGAAGCTTTTGACTTAGAGCAAGTCTGTGGAATACTAACACATGAAGAAACCTCGTTCAAAGGACATAAATATGTGCTGACAGCTGCCTTGAGTAGTTGGGCGCTCGATCCAGGAAAATGGCGTAGTCCGAGCAACCTCGTCCACCAAGCAGACGTGGCCAAAAGCACGACTCGCCGTCAGGCTATTGTACTAGCGGCCACGGAGATAGTTTCAAATCTAGAGCGAAGATTAGTTAGAAACGCGCTAAATGGCAAATCGACACGAGATAGCTATGCGGCAATAACGACTATGTCACCCACATTTTTCAACGAAATTTACTATCCAATCGGCGGACTTCGCAGGATCATGCGCACGCAGACGCGTGTAAATTTGCTAAAAAGATTGCAAAAGTTTAGACAGAGCATTTATTTGAGTATCACTTTAGCTGCCATTGAACACTGTCACTTTCAGGGGGTTGATAGAGGTTCTAAACTTGAAAAAACTGGCGTTGAAAAATCAACGACCTTAGTCGGGATAATACTTGCCGCATCGCGCGGCGAGGAAACCGTGACACCAAATAATGTAGACAATAGTCACTATAAATTCATACGGAAGAGCTTGCCATTTTTGTACGCGGCATACTCCATAGATTTGCCAGACGGTCGAAATCTTCTAGACGTTATAATGGAGGCTGATTGGAAAATAGCAAATGAGGATGATGTAGCGTCTCTTTGGTTTGGTAGGACACTGTATTGGGTAAAATTTATGCTCGCTCCGCATCGCAGAGTCGCAGACGACGAACTCATCATTCGCGCTTTATCTAGTGTTGATCCAATACCATTTGAACCGCCCCCGTATGTCGCAAACTACAGGTCCCTGATCGAGTATTTTCATGAAAGGGGCAACATGGCTCAGTTTAACAATAAAGAAGATGAATTTTGGGCCGCAAACAACATGGTGCGCCCGAAGCTGAACGGGAAGAAAGCCCTTGGATGGTAGCGCTCATTTATCAAGGGGTCTGACAGGGGGCGGACCGGGTTCTTAATGAGGTAGACCGGGTCTACCTCCCGGCGGACCGACTACCGTGCACCTCATGAACACTCTTTACTCCAGTTGACCACACAGCAGTGGTCTTCAGGAGAAGAGTATGAACGACAACATCCCTCCGGGCAGCACACCTCCCACCGCGCCCGCAATGCTGCCGGCGACCGGCCTCGTGCGCCATTCGCGCGTGTTTGAGTTCATCCCGATCAGCAGCTCGTCTTTCTATGCGAGCCAGGCCAAGGGCCTCTACCCCCACCCCGTGGCTATGGGCCCACGTGCCCGCACCTACCACGCCGAGGACGTCAGCGCCCTCATCGAGAAGGGCGTGGCCTAACCGTCGCGGGCATCGTGCTCGACCGCACGAATGGCCGCCGCGGCTAGAAATGATGAACGCTGCGGCGAGCTTTCACAGCACACCGTCCAAATTTCTTAGTGAAATTCTGCAGGAGCCAGACATCATGAGTGACGAATTCGACCCGAACGACTTTGACGCACCACGCCGCGATCTCGCCTCGTTCCTCTCAGAATTGAACAAGGTGATCCGCAACAACGAGCGCGGCTATCAGGCCGGTTTGCGCGGCACGTCGGCCTCCTTGCTGGCAGCCCACAATTTCGTCGCCGGCGACTTCGGCGCCTTTGAGGAAATGATTGACCACAAGTGCTTCGCAGACGACGAGAAGGTCCACTCGCGCAACGAGAGCAACTACCACGAGTACGTTGCCAAGTGCATCGTGAAGCGGTGCTTTGCGGGTAGCAACGCCTTTCCCTGCACGCTCTCTAAGTTCACGACGGTCCTGAAGCACTTGGCGGCGGAGGGAGTCGAGCCGGAGGAGTGCGCCCAAACCATCAAAGACGCGGGCGGCTTCAAGGACTTCTACGAGCTCGCGGTTGCGGCCAAGCGTGAGGGCAAGGCCGCGAGCGGGAGCGGTGAGAATACGTCAGCCTCGAAGGCGCGTAGCCGCTCCGGGGACAAGAGCACGTCTGAGCGCTGCAGTGAAGGGGCCAGCGTCCAGGGCCACGCAGAGGACCCCCACGGCAGTCAGCTCTGGATTGATCTTAATGATGATGTACTTACCGATTTCAGCATTCATGCCGAGGATGACGAAATCCGCCTACTGAAGGTCCGCTGTGATGGTAAGCGCGGTCGCAAGAGCCCCATGATCTGGACCCTGTTAGATTATGAGATCTTAGACGAATCAAACTCCGATGACGACGATATCTAGTGCTTGTTTATTTAAGAAAATAAAATCATAAATATCAAAAGAAATGGCCCCGAGTAGGTGAAACTACTCGGGGTTGTTGTTTTACAATGCTTGTATATACGACTGTACGATTGATAATTAACGCACCAGCATGTGGTAAATGATAGCCATGTCCACATTGATATGGTGATGACTATGATACCACGCCCAGCATTCACCCCCTTTCTAATGCGTGAGCATAACCAAGCTGCTCATCTTATTAAAAGTTTGAGAGGGTACTATCAAAAGGAATACAATGAACCCGAACGGGAAGTGTGCCGCCTTCGGCGGAACCTCGCTCACAAGCTTGCGGCTCACAATCCCTACGCGCGAGAGTATTGGATGCGAGAGTGGGGTGGCCGATTGTGTCACCGGCTCGGCGCTGCGGCGCCAGACTGGGAGCCAAGGCAGCCGGTTTTTTTCATCACCCTCATCGACGAACAGCAAATCGTCTACCCCGCGGGGATAGAGCGTGGCTGGCGCCCGAACCCGGGGATCAACGGCATCCGCCGTATCTATCGCCGAGCGCTGCGGGGCTTCGATCATTTCGGAATGCTCGACCCCGCCCTCTACGTCTCGACGCAGCGCGTGGAAGGGGTGCCGCGCTTCATTCTTTGGCACGCCCACGCTCTCGTCTGGAACACTTCGGTCGCGGATCTCGATGCCTGGGCGAAGGACCTGCGACCAACGATGCGTGCCTACCTCCCCTACGCCACCGGGGTAGATCATCGCCCCGTCCGACCCAATGGGTTGCGTCAGCTCATTTGGTACATTTCGAAGACTCCTCGCAAACAGTACCAACTCTTCAAACGAGATACGAATTCACTGCAGCAGTATGTCGGGCGGCTAAACGGCGTCAATGCGGTTCGCCTCTATTCCGAAATGCGCAATATGAAGCTACCTCAGCTCACATTTGCTGCCGGTGAAGGGCGGAGAATAGTTCGTACAACTATCAAAGCGACATGTGACTGGTAGTAGAGTTCTACGGTACCAAAATCAGCTGATTTGCGACTCCAGTAAATACATCTCACCGGTGGAAACAGCCACTGGCTGAGGACCTACCATGAAGATGAAATTCTACGGAACCCCTGAGAACTTAGTGAGATATGTTGATGCGTGCGGTCGCGAGGGATTTTGGAGCTACCACAGCGGCAATAGATTCTATCGGTTTCTCACGATCAGTGGTGAGATCCTCGATTGGTGGCCGAACACGGGCACGCTGTCGTTTCGGGGCAAGCCGGGGCCGCTCAAGCATCGCCTTCACGCCGAACTTTCCCGCTCCACGCAGCCGGTGGTGATGCCGCTGAATGCTGGAAGTACGAGGACTTTGGCGACGATGCGCTCGAAGGCGCAACCCCGCAGTCGGGACCGCCGCCTAAGCAATCCGGGCTAGACAGCTCGGCCGATGCCAGGTCGAAAAATATAGTCGGACGGGGTCGCTCCCCGCCCGGCTTTTTTTGTGCCTAATCCGCCCTTTTTAATCGCGTTGCTGCGCACGGCGGGCCTTGTTCTCTCCGCCACCCTGGACGCCGGGATCGACCTAGTGGAGGGGGCCGGGGGAGTAGGACGGTCGCAGCGCCCGCCCTGATCTTCGTCAGAAGCCCGACACGTTCACGAGGATGCTGCTGCCCCGCGCATACAGCCGCCACACGATGGCGCGTTCGCCCGAGTTCAAGGCGGCGGTCCCGGTGCAGAGGCGATCGCGCTTGTCCGCGTCGAAGCTCAGTTCCCGGATCTCATCGAGGGCGAGCAGCTTGCGATTGACCTGGCGGTTGTCATCGGCGCCCTCGATCGCCCGGCGGACGAGGTCCCGGGTGGAGCGGGCATCGCAGGTTGGGAAACTGGTCGAACCGCGCGGCCAGATGAACCAGACGACGAGGAGCAGGGCGGGCGCCTTCCACCACCAGCCGCTCCAGCGGGTCTTCGGCCTACGCGGCTTCCTGAGCCGCCGTTTCTGGTCCTCATAGTCGGCATCGTGGAGGGCACCGCGCCGGTGCAACTCGGCTAGCCGCTCGAAGGGATCTACCTCCGGCTTTGGGCCTTCTCCCGCGGCCCAGCGCCGCTCGATGTCGGTGACGATGAGCGGGATGGCCTCCTTCGTCTGCACATCGCCATAGGCCATCCGAAACTGCTCGACGGCCGCTGGTCCGAGCTCGGCCAGCCGCTCGACCGCCGCCTTGATCTCGGGATCGTAGGCGGCCAGCAACGCCCAGCGATTGCGAAACGCCTCGGTATCACCGGGGCGCTGCTGCGACTTAACAAAGGCCAAGGCGATGAGGGCGGGCGCAAAGAAGAAGCACGTGGCGGCCCAACTTCGCTTGTTGAGGCCTTTGCGCTTGGCGAGATCCCAGGCGGCAACGCCGGCGACCACTGCGATCCCGAGGATCGGCCATAGCGATTGTCCGTCAGTCTCGTCCATGACATGTTTCCAATCCTGATTGTCGATGATGAGTGGTTCGGTCTGTCTCGGTCGCGACGTTGCTGACCGAGGTCGACGTCCCGAGGCCGGTCCCGCTGCGGGCTAGGCGCGAGCGGGCGCTGTGGCGGCATGGTCACGATCCCGTGCTGCCACGATCGGCGAGGCCCCTAAGATCCACGAGGATCAGCCGAAGCTCGCGCCACGGCGGCGTCGTGCCCGCATGGGGACCAGGTTCGCGTGTGCTGAGTAGGACGACGAGCTTCAGCACCACCGCGTCGTAGGTCCGAGCGGGGGTGGCGAGCAGCCCATCGGCCCCGTCGAGGACGGCCCTGTCCAAGGCAACCTCACACTCCTGAGCGGCGGTCAGGCCGGCTTGATCGGCCGCCTCGTCCCATCGCTGCTGCCGGCGCTGGAGCACCCGCTGCAGGCGCCGCCGATGGCGGCCTGATGAGATGACGCGGGCGATGGTCCCGGCGTCGCCGGCATAGCGGTGTGATTCATCCCAATCGGGCGGCAACGGCACCCGCGGGTAGTCCATCTGAGTGAGAAGCGTCGCCTCGATGCGGTCGCAGCACGCCAGCACGGCCTCATGCCGATCGACGAGCTCCTGAAACTCCGCAAACAAGCGCGGTATCAGGTCAATGACCGGTCCAGAGGTGCCCGGATGGGGCGACGGCCGCCCAGAACCCGCTACCTCCTTCCCGATCGCCGGCAGGCTCCCGAGGAGCGCGAGCAGGCGTCGGCGGGTTGATGATCCCCGCGCTGATGGTCGGGCCGCCTTGGGCGGGGCGTCCTCGTGCCAGTCCACCTCTAATACTCGATCGCTAGGAGCACGGTCATGACGCGCTCAGTGACCCCGGTGTCAGCCGGGTCCGGCGAGGGACGGGCGCGGCTGCGGTCGAAACAGTCGATCTTCCAGAACACGCGCTCGCCGGCGGCTTCCACCGCGCCAAAATCGTGTTCGCCGTGCGGATCGTTGTCGGGTTCGAAGCGATCGAAGGCAGCGATGGCGTCGAGGATGATCTGTTGCCGCTCACGGCCGAGCGCGACAACACCGGCGGAGAGGACGAGGGTGCCGCCGGACAGCGAGCGGCGCAGGGTGTCGTTGAGCGCAGCAACGCGCCCGACGTCGAGGAGGTCGGTCATGCATAGCCTCGGAGGATGAGAAGGGGGGTAGGGCGCGGCGGACGTGCAGGGTCGCCGCTGGGGCGCCCGGGCCGGCGATGCCTGACCCGGGCGCAAGACGCTGCTGCCGGGGGCTATTCCTTGCCGGGGGGCATCAGGGCGAGCTCACCGGGCTGCCGAAGGA
>NZ_VRUV01001159.1:0-446 GCF_008039455.1 Methylobacterium sp. WL116 | reverse complement strand
GCAACGTGCAGCGGGCGGTGCTCGCCCGCGAGCTGACCGACCCGGTCGACCTCCTGATCGTCGTCAACCCGTGCTTCGGCCTCGACTTCTCGGCGGTCTCAGAGATCCGCAACCGGATCGTGGCCGCGCGCAACGCCGGCGCCGCGGTGCTGCTGATCAGCGAGGACCTCGACGAGATCCTGGAGCTGTCCGACCGCATCGTGGTGATGTCGGAGGGCCGCCTCGTCTACGAGACGCAGGCCGCCACCGCCGAGGTGGCGACGATCGGCCGTCACATGGCCGGGCACCACTGAGACGGACGATCGTCGCAAGCGCGGGCTCAGTGGGCCTCGACCGGCCCCGAGGCGCGCTGCGGCTTCCTCAGGATCGCGACGACGCCGAGGCTCAGCACGAGGCTGACGCCGACGAGCCAGAACCCGTCGGCATAGGCCATCACCTCGGCCTCG
>NZ_VRUV01001158.1:0-449 GCF_008039455.1 Methylobacterium sp. WL116 | reverse complement strand
GCCGGGCGGGCGGGCACAATCGGCTCGGCCCCATCCATACCGGCGTCGTCCGAGCGGCCGATGCCGCCCTGGCTGGCGTTGTCCTGACCGTGCGCGGGATGCAGCGGGCGGTCGAAGCGCACGAGAGGGTCGAGGACGTAGACCGGAGCCGGCGGAAGCGAGCGCAGGTGGGAGATGTCGACCGGCACCGAGACGTAGCGCTCGGACGGGACGGACCCGGCCGGCGCGGCGACGGGAGCCGCCTGCGCTGCCTCGGCGCTCGGGTCCGTCTCCGGCATCGCATCGCGGTCACGACCCTGGGCGGCCTCGGGCTGGATCGCCTCCCAGGCCTCGGCCGAGGACCAGTCGCCGGCCTCGAACCACGGCTGGACGTCGGACCAGTCGGGCAGCTCCGACAGATCGCGGGCTTCCGCCGGCACGACCGGGGCGGGCGCGGTGCCCGCCCCGGT
>NZ_VRUV01001157.1:0-450 GCF_008039455.1 Methylobacterium sp. WL116 | reverse complement strand
ACCCTGGCCTACCGCGTCGCCCGCCGCCTGCTCGCCGACCCCGACAGGGTCTCGCGCGCGCCCGGCCTCGACATCGCCGCGGGCGATCCCGTGACGGCCAAGATCGCGGCGCTCTCGCACCCGAACCTCGTGGCCCTGCGCCGCCACCGGGTGCCGACCGCGAAGACGCTGCCGACCAGGATCCCGGTCGACGCGGTGCGCAAGGCGCTCGAGCTGTTCGGCTCCACCGCGGGCAATGCCGGCTACCGCATCTGCATCGTCGACAGCGCCGAGGACCTGAACGCCAACGGCGCCAACGCGCTGCTGAAGATGCTGGAGGAGCCCCCGCCCCGCGCGCTGTTCCTCATCGTCAGCCATGCGCCGGGCCGGCGATCGAGATTGTAGGTCGCGGCCTCGCGCGCCGTACGGCCGAACTTCTCACACACCTCGACCAGGGCCGCAAGGCGCGCC
>NZ_VRUV01001156.1:0-450 GCF_008039455.1 Methylobacterium sp. WL116 | reverse complement strand
GCGCTCACCGACGCCGCGTCGGCCGGACCCGCGACGCCGGACCCCGTCGCCAAGGCCCAGGCCGCGCCGTCCGGCTCCTCGCCGATCGCCGCGGACAAGGCCGCGGCCCAGCCGACAGCGGCGCCGGTGCCGCTCGGTCAGGTGCCGATGACGATCGGGCTGCGGTCGCTCGCCGGATCGAGCGAGTTCCAGATCCGGCTCGATCCGCTTGAGCTGGGCCGCGTCGACGTCACCCTCGACATCGACAAGGACAAGGGCACCGTGACGACGCATCTCGTCGTCGAGCGCGTCGAGACCCTGGCGATGCTCCAGCGCGATGCCGGCAGCCTGCAGCAGGCACTGGCCCAGGCCGGGCTCGACCCGTCGCAGGGCGGCATCACGATGTCGCTGCGCAGCGACGGCGGATCCGGCGGGGAGACCGCGCAGCGCGGCGGGCAGCCCGGCCGCAGC
>NZ_VRUV01001155.1:0-452 GCF_008039455.1 Methylobacterium sp. WL116 | reverse complement strand
GCGAGCACCGGCGCGACGGGCAGGCCGGCCGCGTTGACGAGGCCGGCGGTCCAGTGGTTGCACACGTTGGTCCAGGAGAACCGGCCTGCGCCCCGGTAGAACAGGCTCGGCCCGTAGAGGCCGGGGCCGACGTCGACCGGATGGCCGCCGGCGAGCGCGAAGCCGGTTTCCAGCCGCGCGAGGAGCTTTTCCAGCCCGGCGGCCGAGACCGGGATCGCCAGGATGTCGGCGTGCGGAAAGCTCGCGCGTGGGTTCGCGTCGAGGCCGACCACCTGGATCACGCCGTCGCTGCCGCCGGGCGTGAACAGGGCGCCGAGCGCCAGCCGCCAGTCGAACTCCGCCAGCGTCGGCGTCGCCGCGTAGAACCGGGCCTCGCCCCAGCCGAACTCGAGCGTCGGGTAGGCGCGGAACCGCACGGCGATGTCGCGGAGCGCCGGCCCCGCCCCCGGCCC
>NZ_VRUV01001154.1:0-454 GCF_008039455.1 Methylobacterium sp. WL116 | reverse complement strand
GCCGTCGAGGCGCGCGACGACGGCCGCGCCCTCGAGCTTCGCGCCGTCGAAGGCGTAGCCGTCGTAGACCTGGGACAGGCGCCCGGTGACGCGCGGAGCCGCCCCGAGCAGCCCGTCGAGCGCCGGTCGCCCGAGGGACAGCGCCTCGGTGCGGACATCCACCTCCGCGGTCACAGCCTTCCGCGCCGGATCGCCGCCGAGCTTGGCCGTGCCCGACAGCCTTCCGGCGAGCGGCCGGCCCGCGAGGTCGGAGAAGGCCGAAAGGTCTGACAGCGCGGCCTCGACCGTGCCGGTGAGCGTGTTGCGCCCGACGCGGCCGGCATAGTCCGCCCGCATCGTCGGCGCCTCGACGTGCAGGCGCGAGACCGAAACCGCGTTGTCGGGCTCCAGGGTCCCGCGGAAGTCGAAGGCGGCGCGTGCGCCGAGCGCCCGCCGCAGGGCGGGGTCGGGCAGC
>NZ_VRUV01001153.1:0-454 GCF_008039455.1 Methylobacterium sp. WL116 | reverse complement strand
AGACGCTGACCTACCGCTTCGAGGGCATCGAGAACGGGATGACCTTGCGACGCTACTGGACGTCGGCCTGTCCGACTTGCCCGATCAAGAACCTTTGTACGCCCGCCGAGCAGCGGCGCGTCACGCGTTGGGAACACGAGCACGTGCTGGAAGCCGTCCAGCGCCGGCTCGACGAGAACCCGAACGCGATGCGTGACCGCCGCCAGACGGTCGAGCACGTCTTCGGCACCCTCAAAGCCTGGATGGGAGCGACCCACTTCCTGACCCGGGGACTGAGGAATGTGGCCAGCGAGATGAGCCTGCAGGTTCTCGCCTACAACATGAAGCGAGTGATCGCGATCCTCGGTGCCGGCCCACTCATCGCAGCCATCCGAGGATGAAAGCCCGGACCCTTTGGGCCTTGCGCTGTCGGGTCCGTCCAGTCCGCAAACGCGTTCTCACACAGCCTCCACCC
>NZ_VRUV01001152.1:0-455 GCF_008039455.1 Methylobacterium sp. WL116 | reverse complement strand
GGGGTGCACGGCCCCGCGCGCGAGCCAGGGCAGGGCGGCGGTGATCAAGCCGCACCCAGCGCCGTACCAGAGCAGGCCGCGCCAGCGCAGGGTCTCGCCGACCAGCGCCACCAGGGCCGGCGGCACCGCGAGCAGCACGAAGGACGCCTTCGCCAGCCCCGCGAGGACCCACGCGAAGCTATCCGGCGGCAGGCCGGCGGCGAGGTCCGACAGGCCGGCATCGAGCCCGGCGAGCGCGCCTTTCGTCAGCCAGACGCTCGCCACCGGATCGAGCACGAGCGCCATGAGCAGGATCGCGCCGCCGCTCGGGATCGCGAGGAGCAGGGCGAGGGAGCCGAGGAGAAGGCGGCCGAGGATGCGCATCGGCGCGGTATAGCTCGGCTGATCGGCTCGGCCCGCATCGCCCGGCGGGACGGCGCGCCGGCCCCTCCGCCGAGCCGATCAGCCGAGCTATA
>NZ_VRUV01001151.1:0-456 GCF_008039455.1 Methylobacterium sp. WL116 | reverse complement strand
CTCCAGCTCCAGCGCAGCGGCGGCGTCGAGGCGCCGGACCCGCCGCCGGCCCGGTGACGGCCGCATGCCTGCCCGGCGCCGTTAGGGTTAACCATCACTTATACCTGACGAGACGAAGCTTTTCGTGCTCCCTTGCATTGATGAAATGCCAACAAGAGCCGGGATGACTTTCGTGACCTTGACGACGCCCAAGATCGAGCGCCGCTACAGCGACCGCCGCCGGGCCTGCCTCGGCGGCACCCTGCGCCTCGCGGCGTTCCTGCCGGAGGCTCCGTGCCGCCTGCGGGACCATTCGCTGACCGGCGCCCGCATCGTCGTCGCGGAGGACGTGGTCCTGCCGCGCGTCGTCGACCTCACCGTGACCGGCCGCAACGTGACCGGCCGCAACGAGACCCGCCGCGCCGAGGTCGTCTGGCGCGACGGCACCCAGGCGGGCCTCGCCTTCCTCGATCAACC
>NZ_VRUV01001150.1:0-459 GCF_008039455.1 Methylobacterium sp. WL116 | reverse complement strand
TTCACGGTGCCGCCGACGAGCGAGCCGGCGCCACCGAGCGTGCTGGTCACGCCCGAGAAGGCGCCGCCGACGAGGCCGCCTGCGGCCGAGCTGAGCAGGTACAGCACGACGAGGGTGCTCACCGCCCAGGAGACGAGGCCGTGCAGGCCGGCAGCCCCCGTGACGGGCTTGCCCGAGAGGCGCCCGGCGATGAGCCCGCCGGCGAGCGAGGCGACGATGCCGGAGCCGACGAACCAGAGGCCGGCGCCGAGCGAGAGGGTCGAGGCGGTCGGGTTGTCGGCTGCCGGGCCGCCGACGCTGGAGAGGCCGACGCCGACGCCGAGCATGTTGAGGATGACCTGGGTCACCAGCGCCGTCGCGGCGCCGGCGAAGATCGCGCCCCACGACACCTGGTTCAGCAGGACGGTTCGGACGTCGGCCGAGGCCGCGGCGGGAGGGGTCGCGAGGAGGGGGGAAGTG
>NZ_VRUV01000114.1:0-10667 GCF_008039455.1 Methylobacterium sp. WL116 | reverse complement strand
CACGCAGGGCGCGTTCTACGGCGCCCTCGCGCTGATCCTCGGCGCGCTCGCCGGCTTCCTCGGCGGCCGCTTCGGCGCCGTCAACCCGGCGCTGGCCTACGGCACCACCCGTCGCGCCTGACCCCTCCGGCCCCGGCACGCCGGGGCCGACCTCCCGCCGGTCGGATCGGCCGGTTCCCATGACATCGCACAAGGAGCGTTTTCGATGAGCAGCACCACCGACAAGATCAAGGGCCTGGCCAACGAGGCCGTCGGCAACGTCAAGCAGGGCGTCGGCAACGTCACCGGCAACGACAAGCTCGTCGCCGAGGGCAAGGCGCAGGAGCTGAAGGGCGAAGCCCAGAAGACCGTCGGCGACGCCAAGGACGGCGCCCAGAACCTGGCCGACAAGGTGAAGAGCAAGTTCTGAGCGAAGCCCGCGTCCCGAGGGACGCGCGCCTTGCCGATCCGACGATGCGGGACGGCGGCCGATGCCGTCCCGCACCTTTCCACCCGAACCGACGGATGCCGACCATGAACCGCGACGAATACCGGGGCGCCAAGCGCCACCTCAAGGGCCGCGCCCAATCCACCCTGGGCGGCATCACCGGCGAGGCCGGGCGCCAGGTCCGCGGCGCGGTCGATCAGGTCGCCGGCGGCGCGCAGTACGCCTACGGCCGCGCCCGCGACCGGGCCGAGGACGTGATCGAGGACGGAACCCACCTCGCCCGCGAAGCCCGCCGCCGCGGAGAGAGCCTCCTCGACGACGGCAGCCGCTACGCGCGCGACGCACGCCGCCGCGGCGAGACCTATGGCCGCCAGGCCCTCGGCTATGCCGACGAGAACCGCGCCACCACCCTCCTCGCGCTCGCCGCGGTGGCCTTCGTCGCCGGTTGGCTGCTCCGCCCGGCGCGCTGACCGCCAGAGACAGGACAGATTCCATGATCCGCAAGCTCCTCACCGCCTTCATCGTGCCGAAGCTGATCGCCTATGTCGGCCGCCGCTTCGGCGGGGGCGCCGGGCGCCGTCCGCGCTGACCCCTTCCGGGCTCCGAAGCTTCGGCATCCGGCCGTATCCCGCGACGGGACTGACGGCCGGAGTCGAATCCCGCTATACGCATGCATATGCCGGTAATTGCGGGCAGCCGGGCCAGCCGGCCGGGGCGCGAGACGAACGATGGCGAAGGGCACGCGAGCCCGCACCGACGCGACGACCGGCTGCGCCATCGCCCCGCGGAGCCGGTGCAGCAACGCGGCGCTGCGCAGGGCGACCCGAAACATCGGGCAGCTCTACGACGAGGTGCTGGCGCCCGGCGGCCTGCGAACGACCCAGCACAGCCTCCTCGTCACCGTCCGCGCGATGGGAAGCCCGACCATGGGGCAGCTCGCCGAGGCGATGGTGATGGACCTGTCCGGCCTCGGCCACACCCTGAAGCCGCTGGCCCGGGACGGCTATCTTCGCCTCGTCCCGGACGCGGCCGACCGCCGCGTCCGCCGCGTGGCGCTGACCGACCTCGGCGCGGCCAAGCTGGAGCAGACGATCCCGCTCTGGCAGGACGCGCAGGCGCGCTTCGAGGCGGCTTTCGGGCAGGCGCGCACCGAGGCCCTGCGCGACATCCTCGGCGCGCTGGCGACGCCAGGGTTTCGCGAGGCTTTTGCGGGCAGCAAGGCGCGCGACGACGCGGGCTGATCCTGCACCCGCTGCCTGCGCACCGGTTCAGAACAGGGCGACGAGGGCGACCCCCCCGATCATCAGGACGCCGCCGAGGATCCGCCACGGCGTCGCCGGATGCACCGCGAAGCCGACCCAGCCGAAGTGATCGAGCAGGACCGAGGCGACGACGCCGGCCGTGACCAGCAGGCCGAGGAAGGCGCCGGCGCCGATCTGGCGGGCGACGAGCAGCTGCGCGATGACGATGCCGCCGCCGAACACGCCGCCGAACCATCCCCACCACGGGACGGTGGCCAGGTCTTCGGACGACGGCCAGGCGAGCCGGCCGGAGACGAGCCCGACGACGAGAACGGTGGTCGCCGTGCAGATCCCGACGACGAGCCCGGCGGTGAGCGGCTGCGAGAAGCCCTTGGCCAGGGCCGCGTTCTGGCCCGGCTGGATCGCGTTGGCGATGCCCGCGATCAGGACGACGCCGTAGAGGTACCACATGCGAAAAATCCTGGGCCGAAGGGCAACCGACGGAGGGGCAACGGGGCACGGGCGGCCGAGGCGCGATGACGCCGCACCGCTCTGCCAACCGCCCGGCGAGGTTCCTAGATCCGAGGCACCCCGCCCCGCCTGGACATGACCCGCTTGCTCCGAATCGCTCTCCTCGTCTTCGTGATCGTGTTCCTCGCGCCGATCGCGGTGTCGGCGGCCCTGTATTACCTGCGGAACGACATCGCCGACTGGCGCACCGCCGACCGCTCGAGCGCCGGGCTGCTCCGGCCGGCCGCCCAAAACCCCGAGGCCGTGGTGCGGGTGTTCTCGGCCCGCACGGTGAGCTGGCGCGGCATCATCGCGAGCCACAGCTGGATCGTGGTGAAGGGCGCCGGCGACCGCGCCTACAAGCGGTTCGACTACACCGCCTGGGGCATGCCGATCTGGGTCGACCGGTTCGTGCCGGACGGGCGCTGGTTCGGCAGCACGCCGGAGCTGGTCTTCGCCGCCGACGGCGCCGAGGCGGAACGGATGCTGCCGCGCATCCGCGAGACCATCGCCAACTACCGCTACGCGAAGCTCGGCGACTACCACCTCTGGCCCGGGCCGAACTCGAACACCTTCGTGGCGGCGGTGATGAGCTCCGTCCCGGAGATGCGGGCGAGCCTGCCGGCGACGGCGATCGGCAAGGATTTTCCCTATGACGGCCGCTGGGCCGGCCCGACGCCCTCGGGCACCGGCTTCCGGATCAATCTCGGCGGCTATCTCGGGCTGACGGTCGGCTGGGTCGAGGGCGTCGAGGTCAACATCCTCGGCGCGGTCGCCGGCCTCGACATCCGCCGTCCCGGCCTCAAGCTGCCGGGCCTCGGCCGCCTCGGCGTCTGAAGCCTCGCGCGGTTCGACGCGGCGCGCAAAACCGGGTTTCGACCGGGCGCCCGCGCGAAAAGCGGGTCACGACCGGATGGCAGGTCCGAAGGGGAGCAGTAGGAGACTGCGAACTCTCGGGAAATTTGGTCGGAGTGGCAGGATTTGAACCTGCGACCCCCACGTCCCGAACGGGGGCGCGGACCGCAGGCGCTCCCTCTGTAGACACCGTTTCCGTAGAGGGCCAGCCCCCGTTCCGTTCACCGCCGTGCGCCCCGAAACGCCGCCATTCACGACCAATGTTTGGTCGATGTTTGGTCGGGACGCCGTTTGTTCGCATGCCTCACGTGTCCCGTTCCAGGCCACGCCGGGGGCGGTCATCAAGTGACTTGATGGCGTCGCCTCGCGGCCGGCGGCATCATGCCGGGGACCCAGGGAGCCCTACATGACCACCACCATCGAGACCTTCACCGACGTCGTCATCCGCGACGTGCTGATCACCGGCACCGTCGAGGTCACCACCGACGGCGACGGTCGCCGCACCGCCGGCGAGATCGAGCGTGGCCTCTGCCTCGACGTCTGGAACCCGACGTTCCCGACGCCCTGCGACTCGTTCATGCGCAGCGACGCGGCGATCCGTGCGGTGCTGGAGGCCAGGTGGGCGCGCGCCCAGGGCGTCGTCCCATTCCGCCGGAGGGCGGCCGCCTGAGCCGATCAGGCCGCGCCCCGCTTCGCCCGTGCCTCGTCCTCCAGCATCATCGCGATCACGACCGGGCAATCCGGGCCCATCGGAGCGGCGCCGTCACGACCGAGATCCCGGACGCGGATGAGGAGCGAGCCCGTTCGTGGGCCGCCCAGCGAGCCGATCTTTGTCAGCCATCCCAGGGTGCCCTCCCGTTTCAGCCGTGCTTTGAGCACGCCGTGGAGCCACTCGTGCGGCAGTTCCGGGATGACCATGGTGGCGCGGTAGAGCCGGTCGAGGCGGTCCTGCATCTTGTCGCGCTCGGCGGTCGCAGCGGCCAGGGCTGCAACCCCTTTTGCCGGGCGTGCGTCGGCCTCGATGCCGGCGAGGACAGCCTCGATCTCCTCTACGAGTTCGACCTGGGGCTTCAGGGTCGCCTGCAGCCTGAGGATCGCGTTGGCGGTTCGCACGTGGTCCGGTGTCATGCGCATGCCCTCCCGCAGGACGGCACCGTGCCGGATCGCGGTTACGCACCCCTTGCCGTCGGCGTGGTTGTCCACCGTGGGTTGGTCTGGGGGCGAGGTTGCCGCCCTCGCGTTTGTCCCGGATCGGGGACTCGTCGCCACCACCCTGGACGGTCCGGGCCAGGACCTCCCCCGGCGCGCTCCGTTCGGCCTCTCGAATTGGGGGGTCATACGACAGCCGGGGCTATTCCCCTCAACCCCTATCGGGGTCCTCCACTCCGTTCCGGCGCTGCGCGTGCGGGTCGCCCTCGGCCGTCTCCAGGCCCTCCCATCGAGGCCGCATCGGGCGGCCAGCGGGAGAGCACCATGGCCCAGGACATCCACCAGATCGTCACCGACAAGATCGTCGCGACCATGGAAGCCGGCGAGACCGGACAGTGGACCTGCCCCTGGCACCGGACCGGCGGAGGCCTGCCCCGCAACGCTCTGACCGGGAAGGCCTACCGCGGGATCAACACCTTGTCGCTCTGGGTCGGTGCGCAGGCCGCCGGATTTTCGGACGACCGCTGGGCGACCTACAAGCAGTGGGGCGAACTCGGGGCCCAGGTGAAGCGAGGCGAGAAGTCGACCCTGGTGGTCTTCTTCAAGGAGTACGAGACCGACGGCGAGGACCGGAAGCGCTTCGTGGCCCGGGCCAGCTACGCCTTCAACGCCTCACAGGTGGAGGGCGCGCCCGAGGCAGGAGAGCCCCACCCGGCGAGCGAGTGGACCATCCCCGAGGTGTTCGACGGGTTCGTCGAGCGCACCGGCGCCCGGATCACACACGGCGGGGACGCCGCCTTCTACCAGCCGAGCGAGGACAGGATCGTCCTCCCGAAGCGGGACCGGTTCGCCACCGCTCAGGGGTACGCGAGCACCGCCGCCCACGAGCTCGTCCACTGGAGCGGGGCCAAGGGACGTTTCGACCGGGACCTGACGGGACGGTTCAAGACGCTGGCCTACGCCGCCGAGGAGCTCATCGCCGAACTCGGGTCCGCCTTCCTGATGGCGGAATTGGGCCTGGAAGCCGAGCCGCACCCGACGCACGCCTCCTACCTGGCAAGCTGGCTCAAGCTTCTCCGGAGCGACCCCAAGGCGATCTTCGCCGCCGCGTCGGCGGCATCTCGGGCGGCGGGGTTCCTGACCTCCCTCCAGGCCCAGATGGCGGAGGCGGCCTGAGGGCCGTCCCCCGATATTCGCGGGGCGCCCGATTCGCGCCCCGCGAGGATCTGCTAGCGATCAGACAGGAGCCCGCCATGCGCATCGCCACCGTCGCCATCATCCTCTTCACCGTCCCGGCCGCGGCCGGGGGCTACACCAAGGCCACGCCGGCGGAGTACCAGGTGGCGTACGGTAAGGCCCGGGCCTACGCGCTGGCGCACCAGACCATCGAGTGGCCACCGTCCTGCCGGGCGGTAATCGGGGCCAAGGCGGTGAAGCCGCTGATGGAGGCCTGCGGCCTCGTCGCCGGCGGGACGACGCACATGCGCTGCCGGCCGGCGATGCCGTGCCACGACATCCTCGACCGCCTCGCCCAGTATTGCATCGAGTGGAAGGGCAACGTCCCGTGCGTCGCCATCGAGGACGGCGGCGAGGACCGGCAGGACCCGCGGCTCAGGGGTCGCTGGCAAAGTCCCTGATCGGGGACTTTGCGTTCAGGCGCAGCCTCATCGCGTCGGCCCTCCGGGCGACGCCCTCGATGTCCGCCATCATGGACGTGACGGCCGCCCGGGCGCGCGCATCCTCCGCCAGATCGAGGGCGGCCGCTAGGGCCCGCCGGGCTTGCCGGATCTGAGACGCGGCCTTGCCCAAGGCCCAGGCCTGCGTCGAGGCGTCCTCGCCGCGGCGCCTCATCGGTCGGACACCGTCGGGAAGCCCCGGTGCCAGGCGATCTGAACCGAGGTGGTGTCGTCGTCGCTGAGGACCTCGCGATCTCCGGCGGGCCGGACGTGGATGCGGCATCCCGGTGCCAGACCGGAAAGGCCGAACCGGCGGAGGAACGCCCGCCATTCGTCCTCGGTCTCGAAGTCGTCGCGACCGAGGGTCACCCCACCGTTCGTGAGGAACCGGACCGTGGTGCCCGGTTCCGACATCGCCTCAACGAAGCGGCGTTGCACGCCGTCGAGCTTCAGCGGAGGCGCGTTGGTGAAGGTGCGCCCGGCCCATGCGTCGGTCATGATTGCCTCCTCGATGCGTACTCGGCCTCGGCGCGGTCGCTCTCCGCAGATGCGGCGGCGTCCCGGGCGGCGCGTTCCTCCGGGAGAAGCTTGTCGATGATCCGCCCCTGCAGGGCCTGGACGGCCTGCCACTCGCGGGTGCGTTCCATGTGTTCGGCGATACGCCTGTTGCGGGCCACCTCAGCCTCGGCCGCAGCGAAGGTTGCCCTAATGGCGTCCGTAAGGTCCGATGCCGAGGGCTCGGCCACGATGCCCTTCCAAGCCCGGGCGGCCGCCTTCCGACGTGCCTTCCGGCTGCCCTCGGCCCAGAGGCGCTCACGCCTCACCTCCTCGAACTCCGCGACGGCTCGGTTCCGCAGGTGGTCCATCGTGTAGATCGGTCGCTCCGCCATGCGTGTCAGCTTCGCGTCGATCTCGTCGGGGATGACGTGGGGGCCCATCATGACGCGCCTCCCACCAGACTCGCGATGTCGGCCCGCATCCGGTCCGGGTCAACGTCGGTTCGGAAGACCCCCTCGACCGGGGCCGCGTCGAACCCGGCCTGGTAAATCGCCTCCAGGTCGGCAGTAGGTGACGGGGCGGCCACCCCCAAGGCCAGGGCCGCCCGCAGCCCCCGGCGGACGTCCTCGGCGAGGCCGTTCCGCTGGCGCTCCGAGTACCCCCACTGGGTCAGGTTGCCGTAGAAGGCGTCGCCGAAGGCCACCACCTGGGCGTCCGTCGGCTCCGGGCCGGTCTGCGCCGAAGCCGGTGGCTTGGCCCGTTCCGCCTTCAGCGCCTTCACCGCGCACGGACGGCAGGAACGGGCCCGCTTGTCGCAGTCCCAATGGGTCTCCCTGCAGGTTCGGCATGGGGCGCAATACTTTCCGGGTGCCCAACCATGCGGCCGCAACTGCTCGAAGGTGATGCCGTCATCGGGGATGGGCTCACCCCAGCGCCGTGTCGTGATCATGCCGCCCTCCCGATCATCGCCCGGGCCGCGGCCTGGTACCGCTCGACCGTCTTCCGGTTCGAGGGCAGCCCGAACAGGCGCCGGAGCGCCCGGAGGAAATAGCCTCCCGCGTCCTCGTCGATGCCCTGCCCGAGGTTGAGCTCGGCATAGTAGGCATTGATCTCGGGCCAACCCATCCGGTCGACGGCGGCCTCCAGGGCGGACCGCTCGGTCGCCTCACCGCCGGCGTCGATCTCGCCCGGCAGAGCGATGCGCCCCATGAGCTTCACTTGGTGCTCGTCGAAGCATTCGACGCGGCCCGTCAGATAGATGTCGCGGTGCCCGTCCCGCACGTAGACCTCGGCGACGCGGAGCCCGTCCTCACCCTTCGCCTCGGCGCTCGTACGAACCCAGTAGAACTCCCGCTTGCCCATGCGAATCCGTCCTCCTCTTGAAAGAGGAGATCGTCCGCCTCGGGCATGCGAGCCACCAGCCTCAGCCGGCCTTCCGTGCATGGAATTTCGCGGATTTCGCGATCCCCGACAGGGCGTTGGCCTCGCCCCGCGAGGATGTCAGCACCTGTGCGCATGACGTCGGCACGCGTTTCAGAGGGCCCAAGCTTGGCTGTGGCGAAATGAATCAGGCTAGGGAGCCGATTTAGGGGCTCGCGACCAGGCGAGCGCGGGGGCCGAGTGCTTCAATTCCCAATGGCGGCGCAACGAACCTCGCTCGCCATGGAGATGCCCCCGTGTTCCAGACCTTTTTCCTCTCCGTCATGGCGTTCCTCGGCTTCGCGCCGGCGACGTCCCAGACCGTCCGCGTCGGCCCCGGCCCGAACGGGCGCCGCCACGCCATTCACCCGACGACCACCGTTGCCAGCGCGCCCTCGACCGGACCCGGTCCTGGCGGCCGCCGGCGTGCACTCTACGAGCCGCCGAGGCCGCGCGTTGTGCAGGCCGTTGCGCACCCTGTTGTGCAGCCGGATTCGCCCGTCTTGCTGCGCAACAAGCCGTCCGCCCGCGAGTTGCGCGAGCGCGCCTACGCCCTCGGCATCCGGACGACGGAGACCGTTCGGGCGATCCCGGCCGGGCTCGCTGTCAGGTACTTCCAGGCCCAGGCCGGGTGCGCCCCTTCGCAGGACGGCTTGGGGCGCGTGACGCGCCATGAGGCCGAGGCATCGCTCGGTCGGGACCTCGTGGCGTACGTCGATCTGTGCCTCTCCCACCGTGCGGCACTCCCCAGCATCAGCCCCAGCCGCGAGCATGAGGATGACGCCGTCTACCGAGTGCGCCTGCGGCGGGCGTCGGAAGACGATGTCGAGCTTTGGGAGTCGGCTGCCCGGTCCCGGGATCGTCAGCGCGCCGAAGCCCAGGCGGCCGGCATCCCTCAGCCTGAGCCCCTGCGCATCCCCGATGCCGTCGAGGCCATCATCGCGCAAAGGGCCGCGGCGGCCGCTGCACTCCTCAAGCGCCGGGCTGAGGGTGCGGGCGGAGCCGGTGGAAAGGCGGGGAGCAACGTCGTCAGGTTGCCAGCGGCCGAAACCCCGAAAGCGGACGTCCCGTCCGTCCCCGCTGGCCCGAAGTAAGGGAGCGCCACGCCATGACGATCTCCCCCGTTGCGCACGACGCGTTGCGCAGTCAGACGGCAGACAGAGTTGAGCCAGCCATGGGTGCGCAACGCGCACCCAACGAGCCCGCCCCGGCGGTCTCTGCTTCCCAGGGGCTTCGCCCCGTGGACCCCCGGAAAACGCCTCCGGCGAAGAGGCCGGTCCCCACCGTCAAGACCTCCCTCGCAAACGTCCTGGGCATCCGCCTGACGCCCGACCTGAGGGCCCGCGTCGCCGAGGCGGCCACCGCGTCGGGGGCATCCGACAGCGCCTGGCTCCGGCAAGTCGCCCTGGAGGCGCTGGGCGTCGAGAGCCCCGTGGATGCCGCCTCGGGCCGGCGGGTGCGCGTGGCCCCCGAGGATCAGGCGGCCCTCGCCGCGTGCGTCCGGGATCTCGGCGAGGCGTCCCTCGCGGCTCAGGCGGGCCGGACGCGGGAGGCCGTCGATGCGGTGGAGCGCGCCCGGCAGGTCCTGGTGCCGGTGATCCTCGGTTTCGAGAGGCGCACATGATCAGCGGCGCCATGAGGGGCAAGGGCGGCGATGCACTGGCCCGCCATCTCCTGAAAGACGAGAACGACAGCGTCGAGGTCATCCCCGCGCGGGGCCTCGGCAGCCCCGATCTCCTCCACCAAGTTCGAGAGCTCGTCGCGATGTCGCTTGGGGGCCGGACGGACGCGCCCTGCTATCACGTCCACGTCGACCCCGAGATCGAGATCTCGGACAACGCAGGCGCCCGCGCCCGGTGGTGGACCCTGTTCGAGAAGGAGTTCCGCCTCGCGTCGCAGCCCTACTGCGGGGCCGTCCACGACAAGCACGGCCGCCGCCACGAGCATCGCGTCTACGGCCTCGTCCGCCGGGACGGTGGCGTCGTGGACCTCGCTTGGGACTACGCCAGACGCGAGAAAGTGAGTCGAATCGTCGAGTTCGAGCACGGCTTGCCGCCGGTCCCGAGCAAGCACGGACGCGCCATCGCGAAGGCGCTCCGCGAGGAGGGCCGCGTGGACGTAGCGTCCTGGCTGGAGGCCTCCGGGACGCTCGACACCGAAAGGCCCGTGACGGCCCTGTCGCCGACGGAGCGCCTGGTCCAGGAACGGACGGGCGTGCCCCTCGCCTCCGTCCGGGCGGCCGCCCTTTCCGCCTGGCATGCATCGGAGGACGGCGAGGGCCTCCGGGCTGCGCTGCGCGAGCGTGGCCTCCGGCTTCATGCCGGGCGGTCCGGGCCGGTGGTCCACGACGCGAACGGGACGGCGCATCTCCTAACCCGCCTGATCGGAGCGGCCAGCAAGGCCACCGACGGCGCACGCATCTCGGCGGCCGCCGTCCGGGCGCGCCTAGAAGACGTAACCCTTACCCAAGCTGGAGATCAGGCAGATGGACGCGGTGTTGGAACGGCTCTCGGCGCAGGACAGGATGCTGCAGGCGATCATGGCGGCGCTGGCGCCGGCGGAGGAAACGGAGGGGGCGGGGCTGGACGACCTAGTCCAGGCCCTGAACGACCTGACGATGGCGGTAGCCGCCCAGGGCGAGGAAATCCGCGCCATGCGCTCAGCCGTCTCCGTGGCTTAGGGGTCGTCGACGGAAGGGCCCTTGTGCGCAGGCTTCGGGCGCTCGATGCGCGCCGCATTGTTGAGCTCGACATGGCGCGCCAACGTGTGTAGGGCGGTGACAAAACCATCCACTGGAGCGTCGGCGGGGTGCTGATGCGGCCGGGGTAAAAGCCGGCCAGTGGAGAGGCTTCTCTTTCGGGAGGGGCCCAGGATGTTTGCCGTGGAAGTCTA
>NZ_VRUV01001149.1:0-459 GCF_008039455.1 Methylobacterium sp. WL116 | reverse complement strand
CTCGCGCGCCCGGGCGCGGGCGCGCGAGGCCCTGGTCAAGGTCGGGATCCCGGCACCCGACGCGCGCCTGCGCGCCTATCCGCACCAGCTCTCGGGCGGGATGCGCCAGCGCATCGCCATCGCCATCGCGCTGCTGCACGCGCCGGCCCTGCTCATCGCCGACGAGCCGACGACGGCCCTCGACGTGACGATCCAGGCGCAGATCCTGGCCGAGGCGCAGGCGCTCTGCGCCGAGATGGGCACCGCCCTGATCTGGATCACCCACGACCTCGCGGTGGTGGCCGGGCTCGGCGACAGGCTCTGCGTGATGTATGCCGGCCGCATCGTCGAGGCCGGGCCGGTGGCCGACGTCATCGAGGCGCCGCTGCATCCCTACAGCGCCGGGCTGATCGCCTCCGCCCCGAGCCGCAACGCCCGCGGCGTGCCGCTGGCGCAGATCCCCGGCATGGCGCCCGCGCT
>NZ_VRUV01001148.1:0-459 GCF_008039455.1 Methylobacterium sp. WL116 | reverse complement strand
ATGCCGCTCTCGCCTCAGGGCATGAGAGCTTCGGCTTGAGCTGGTTGATGATCCAGTACCATAAACTACCGGACGATAACGGTCGTCTGCAGAACCCAATCCTCTGGTGGGGCCTTGGAATGAACGCTGTGACGGACCGACGTGATAGTCCTGTCTGCTCCATCGACGTCCAGTTGATTGCCAACGGCGTATAAGGGAAACGGCTGACGGGTCGGACCGAAGCTGCCGAAAGTTCTGCCCTGCTCATCTTGGAATACAACTACGAACGCGTGGTAGACCTGCGGGCCCGCGTCGGCCCCGAAACTCATGGCATGACCGTTCATCGCGCAACCTCTACTTTTATCTGACTGATCGTTAGATTGTGCGCCCTATCCACGGCGCCTGTCTCTGTGAGCATAAATCGCCTAAGCGGCTTCTTTCCATGTGATCAGCAAAGCTCGGATTGTTGCCGGGCTTTGT
>NZ_VRUV01001147.1:0-460 GCF_008039455.1 Methylobacterium sp. WL116 | reverse complement strand
GCATTGGCCGGACGGACGGGTGAAGCAGGCGACCCTGAAGCGTCTGCTCGCCGACCGCGCCGCGCGTCCGGCCTTCTATGCCGAGGCCGACTACCGGGCGATCGAGGCGACGGGGCCGCGTGCGGACAACGTCGTCGCCTACCTTCGCTCCGACGCGAGCGCGGACGGCGACATCTTCGTCGCGGTCCCGCGACTGGTCGCCGGACTGGTCACGGACGCCACCTGGTCGGGGGCGGGGTTCGCCGGCACGACGGTCGATCTCGGCGCGGGCACGTCCTGGCACGACATCGTCACGGGGGCCGGCTACGACGGCTCCGCCGATCTCGCAGCGTTGTTCTCCGCGCTGCCCTACGCCGTCCTCCGGCGCCGGGCGTGATCCCAGCGTGCCGCGCCGCATCCGTGGGCACGGCACGCACCCGGCATTCGGGCGTTAGTCGATGACGCCATCCAACAACTCGAG
>NZ_VRUV01001146.1:0-463 GCF_008039455.1 Methylobacterium sp. WL116 | reverse complement strand
CCGGCGGCACCGTGCAGGTGCTCGCGGCGCCCGGCACCTACGATCCGCGCACGCAGTACGCGATCCTCACCGCCGGCGGCGGCGTGGCCGGGCAGTTCGCGGGCGTGACCGCGAACTTCGCCTTCCTCACCCCGACGCTGCGCTACCAGGCCAACGAGGTCGACCTCACGCTGACCCGCAACGACATCGCGTTCGCGACGATTGCGCAGACCCGCAACCAGGGCGCGGTCGCCAACGCGATCCAGGCCGGGGGCCCCGGCACCGGCGCCTACGACCGCACCATCGGGCTGACGACGCCCGAGGCGGTCGGAGCCTTCCGGGCGCTGACCGGGGACATCCATGCCAGCGCGATCTCGGCCGAGTTCGAGACCGCGTTCTTCGTCCGCGAGGCGATCCTGGACCGGATGCGCTGGGGCGCCACCCCCGGCTTCGCGGAGGGCGCCGATTACGGCCGCCTGCCGGC
>NZ_VRUV01001145.1:0-464 GCF_008039455.1 Methylobacterium sp. WL116 | reverse complement strand
GCGGGCGCGGCCGGCGTCGCGGCGGGCTTCTGAGGCGCAGCCTTCTGGGCCTGGGCGAGGCCGGGCGCAGCGGCGACTAGGGCCGCGACCAGCACGGGGAAGAGGCGGCGGGAGAGGACGGGCATTCCGGGCATTCCTGAAGCGAGGGGAAGAGCCGGCGCCGGCATCCGAGGCCGTCGCCGGGGCGCCGTCGGGCGCGCTGATGCAGCTATGCGAGGCTGCCGATCACGGTGATCTCGGCCTGCCCGTCGCGGTCCTCGGCGAGGATGGCCGCGGTGGCGATCCCGAGGAACAGGCCGTGCTCGACCACGCCAGGCACCGACCAGAGCAGCGCCGACAGCCGCTCGGGATCGGCGATCCGCCCAAGGCGCGCGTCGAGGATGTGGTGGCCGCCGTCGGTCGTGAGCGGCGCGCCGCCGGGGGCCATGCGCAGCGCGACCGCACCCGTGCAGCCGGCGCGCGCG
>NZ_VRUV01001144.1:0-467 GCF_008039455.1 Methylobacterium sp. WL116 | reverse complement strand
GCTCTGGGCCTGCCGCCCGAGCTGCCCGGCAGCGAGGCGGCCCCGCTGGCCGCCCGCCAGGTCTGGTGGGTGATGACGGCGTCGGCCACCGCGATGGGGATCTATCTCATCGCGATCCGCCGGGTGCCGATCACCATCCTCGGCGGAATCGTGCTCATCGTCGCTCCGCATCTGGCCGGTGCGCCGGAGGTGGCGGCGACGCCGTCCGAGCTTCCCGCCGGCCTCGCCGCGCAGTTCGCCGCGCGCTCGCTCGCCATCGCCTTCGTGTTCTGGGCGGTGATCGGCTTGGCCTTCGGGCGCGCCTGGCAGACCTTCGGCCCGAAGGCCGCGGCAGGCGCCCGTGGCTGACACGATCCTCTACGTCTGCACCACCTGCCGGATGGAGAGCGATGCGCCGGACGGCCCGCGCGCGGGCCCGACGGCGCCAACCGAAGCAAACAGTCACGTATACAAAACAGACCAAGACC
>NZ_VRUV01001143.1:0-468 GCF_008039455.1 Methylobacterium sp. WL116 | reverse complement strand
ACCCAGGTGATCGGCAGGTCGCGCTCGGCCCGCGGATGGTCCGGGCCGGGCAGCCGCGAGCCGCTGGTCCGGACAGAGGCCAGGGCGGTGGCGATGCTGCCGAGGATCGGGCGGGCGAGCGACCCGACGGTCCAGAGGCCCCCGACCGCGATGATGCCCGCCCCGATCAGGCGAACCTGCCCGGACCACACCGCCTCGGCCATCTCCGACGGCGAGGCGCCCTCCCCCTGCCCGAGCGCGGTCAGCAGCGGCACGGCGACGCCCCAGGCGATCGCGACGCCGGTGAGCAGCGCCAGGCACGCGCCGATCCCGACGAGGTAGCCGACGCCGACGAGCGCCAGGGAGAAGCCAGTGCCGAGGCGGAACACCGCGCTCCCCGCCGCGAGCGTCCCGTGCATCCCCTCGGCCAGCAGCCGGAACCCGGTGGTCGCGAGCCCGATCGCGCCCGCGCCGGCGGCTGCGCCGAGG
>NZ_VRUV01001142.1:0-470 GCF_008039455.1 Methylobacterium sp. WL116 | reverse complement strand
CAGGCGCACGACGTTGTCGCCGTCGCCGCGGCCGGGCTGGGGCTCGGTGCGGCTGCGGTCGACCGGCTTGAACGGGGCGCGCTCGGCGCCGGTCTTCTGCCCGAGGACCGAGCGCAGCCGCCAGATCACGAAGACGGCGAGCGCCAGGAAGATGATCGTCGTCACGTCGAAGCTGTCCTGCATCACCGATCCGATGGTGGCCGCCGTGGAGCGCGGGTCCCGGCCGCAGCCTTGGCCCGTGCGCGCGGCTCCGGGAAATCCGAGAGGGGTCGCACGATGGTCATGTCACGCCGCACGCATCCTCGAGCGGACGCGGCCGGGCTCTCGAGGAAACGCGCCGCGTCCCCCTTTGCATAGGGGGCAATGGGCATATGGGGCAATGCACCGGCCGGTTCCAGGCGACATCGCGGAGGATCGCCCCGGCCGCGTCGTCGCGACACGCGCCGCCGGGACCGGCCGCGGCGCGGGGT
>NZ_VRUV01001141.1:0-471 GCF_008039455.1 Methylobacterium sp. WL116 | reverse complement strand
TCGCGGTCGCCGGCCTGCTCGCGGCCTACGGCATCGAGACCGTGCCGCTGACGCTCGCCCCCGACATCGACGCGGCGGCGGCGGCCGCCTGGACGATCATCGCCGCCGGCGGCACGGTGGCGCTGAAGGTCGTCTCGCCCGACGTGGTGCACAAGTCCGACATCGGCGGCGTCCACCTCGACCTCACCAGCGAGCAGGACGTCCGCGACGCCGCGCGGAAGATCCTGGTGCGCGCCCGGCGCGAGCGGCCCGATGCCCGGGTCACGGGGTTCGCCGTGCAGCCGATGGTGCGCAAGGGCCAGCGCCGCGAGCTGATCGCGGGGCTCGCCGAGGATCCGGTCTTCGGGCCCGTGGTGGTGTTCGGCCGCGGCGGCACGGCGGTGGAGGTGATCGACGACCGGGCCCTCGGCCTGCCGCCCCTCGACCTCGCGCTCGCCGACGACCTCATCGGCCGCACCCGCGTCGCCCGGC
>NZ_VRUV01001140.1:0-471 GCF_008039455.1 Methylobacterium sp. WL116 | reverse complement strand
GCCCGGCGGCGTCGCCGGCCGAGCCCCGGGCCTCGCCGCGGCCCGATTCCACGGTCTGCTGCTCGGCCTGGCCGCGGCGCGCGACCTTGCTGTTGCCGGGGATCGAGGCCGAGGAGCTCGCCTCCTTGTTGCCCGCCAAGCCCTCGCCGCTGGAATTGGCCTGGAGGGTGTTGTCCTTCTCCTGGTTGGCGGTGTTGTTGTAGCGGGCGCCGTACTGCGCCGAGCCGTTGGCGGTGCCGCCGCCCTTGCGGTCGATCGCCTCGGCGACGAGCTGGGCGATCAGCGAGCGGTTGGCCTGCGCGTCGGCGTCGCGCGGGTTGAACTGCAGCGCCGCGTCGTAGGCCTCGATCGCGCCGGCATAGTCGCCCGTCCGGGCGAGCGCGTTGCCGAGGTTGTAGGCGTTGCGCCGGCCGCCGTTGCGGAACACGGCCGCCGCCTCGTCGTAGCGGCCGGCCTCGTACAGGGCCGGCC
>NZ_VRUV01000113.1:0-10672 GCF_008039455.1 Methylobacterium sp. WL116 | reverse complement strand
GCCCTGGGGCTCGGCGGCGCCTTCGCCGCCGTCGCGAGCGTCGTCAGCTTCCTCCGGCTCGCCGTCGCCCCCGAGGACACGGCGAGACCGGCGTGAGGCTGCGGGGCCGGACCTCGGCGCCGCGTTAACGCTTCATCAACCACGCGCCGGCCACGGTGTCCCGAGGAGAGACACCGCCATGAAGCGACGCCCCAGCCGCGACTTCGATGCCCTGAGCCAGGCGCAGATCGCCGCCGGCCGGACCGACACCCGCCGCGTGGATGCCGGCCGCCTGATGCCCGCCTCGGCGCCGAAGCGGATGGCGGACCTCCTCGACGCGATCCAGCACGTGACCGAGGCGGCGACGGGGGAGCGCAGCTTCCTCCACGTCCGGCCGCGCCCGTGACGCCGGCGCGCTTCTCCGGCACCCGCGCTCGTCCGGCGACGGTCTTGCGATGATCACGCTGGGCTTCGTGGTGATGCTCGCGGCCGCCCTCGGCCCGGCGGCGATCCTCGTCGCCGCCCCGGCGCGCCGTCGGTTCCTGCGCTGAGCGCGGGGCCTACGAAGCCGGCCCACGTCACGCTGCGGGGCGCGCCGCCTGATACACGGCGAGGAAGATGCGGACGGCCTCGTCCACGTGCCGTTCCATGTCGGCGCGGCTGCCGTCGTCCTTGTGGGGGATGAACAGGCACACCGGAACCACCTTCCCGATGATCAACCCGATGAACATGGTCGCGGCGAGCAACGGGTCGTCGCCGATGAACGCGCCGTCGAGCCGGGCCGCCTCGAGGTAGTCGGTCAGGTGCCGCTGCGTGCGGCCCGGCGCCATCGCGTAGAACGCCTCGCCGAGGGCCGGGTTGCGCTGGACCTCGGCGACGATGATGCGGGCGAGCGCCGTCATCTCGGGCATGATCATCGCGCCGTAGAGGTTCGTGCCGAAGGCCCGGAGCACCGCCGGGAGCGGGCCCTTGCTCCCGAGATCGGTCTCGATCCGCTGCCTGAGATCGCGCGTCCGGTTGCTCACGACCTCGATGAACAGGTCGTCCTTCGAGCCGAAATGGCGATAGAGCGTCTCGGTCGAGGCCCCGGCCTCGTTCGCCACCATCTTCATCGTGGTGTCCGAGAACCCGTGCTGAAGGAACACGCGCTCCGCCACAGCGGCGATCTCCTCGCGACGGCGCGATCCGCGCGGCACACGAATCCGAGAGCCATCAGCCGAACCGTTCGTTTCGCTTGACATCACCATCCAGATTGAGGGTAGAAACGAAACGTTCGGTTCGGATAACTCGCGGCACCGTACGGACGATCGCCCACGCCGTCTCGCTGAACGTGCGGTGGGACGAAAGGTTTGCATTCATTCCATGCGTGACGTCGATGCAAGCACCTCGTCCGGCCTGTCCAGGCCGTCGCGGAGTCGACGCGACCTGCTCGACGTCGGCTCGCCGCCCCGGCAGGGCGGGCCAGCCCGCGATGCCGACGACCGCCGTCGCCCCGCCCGCGATGCGTTGCGCGTCGTCCGGGATCGGCCCCGCGACGGCAGGGACGAGGAGCCGTACGCGGACGAGCGGGATCACGGAGATCCCCGTCGCAGCCGCGACGCGCGCGACCACCGCTCCGAGGGCTGGCAGGCCCGCGAGCGGCAAGGCGACGACGATCGGCACGGCGACGACGATCGGCAAGACCACGATGGGCGAGACGACCATCGGCAGGACGACGATGATCGGAAGGGCGGCGACGCGAAGGACCGGGACGACCGCGGCGGCAAGAAATCGGACGGGGACGACCAGGGAACCGACGAGCGCGCGCGCAGGAAGCGGCGGCCTTGGGTCATCGGGATCGCCGTGGTGGTCCTGCTGCTGCTCGCCGGGGGCGGCGTGACCTACTGGCTCGCGACCCGCGGGACGATCAGCACCGACGACGCCTACACCGACGGCAACATCGTCACGATCGCGCCGCAGGTGGCCGGGCAGGTGATCGCGCTCGAGGTGACGGACAACCAGTTCGTGCACAAGGGCGACACGCTGTTCCGCATCGACCAGCGCCAGTTCGTCTACAGCCGCGAGCAGGCCCAGGGCCAGTTCGCCGCGAGCAACGCCCAGATCGCCAGCCAGCGGCTCGGCGTCGAGATCGCCAAGAAGAACTTCCCCGCGGCCCTCCAGCTCGCGCAGGCGAACCTCGACTCGGCCAAGGCCAACCTCGCCCTGCAGCAGGCCAACTACGACCGGCAGAGGAGCCTGCCCAAGCTGGCCACGACGCAGCAGGAGGTCGAGACCAACGCGTCCAACTACCAGCAGGCCAAGGCGCAGGTCGAGCAGGCCCAGGCCCGCCTCGTCCAGGCGATGCCGGTCCAGCAGAACATCGGCCAGTCCGAGCAGCAGGTCGACCAGATCAAGGGCCAGGCCGAGCAGGCCAGGGCGCAGGTCGAGCAGGCCAACCTGAACATCGAATGGAGCGTGGTGCGGGCGCCGCAGGACGGCTGGGTGACGAAGCGCAACGTCAACGCCGGCGACTACCTCACCGCCGGCCAGCAGGTCATGTCGCTGGTCACCACCGACGTCTGGGTGACGGCCAACTACAAGGAGACCGAGCTCGACGGCATGCGGACCGGGCAGCGGGTGCGGATCGCGATCGACGCCTATCCCGACCTCGACCTGCAGGGGCACGTCGAGTCGATCCAGCGCGGGTCGGGCTCGAAATTCTCCGCCTTCCCGGCCGAGAACGCCACCGGCAACTTCATCAAGATCGTCCAGCGCGTGCCGGTGAAGATCGTGATCGATTCCGGCCTGAGGAAGGAGGAGCCGCTGCCGCTCGGCATCAGCGTGGTGCCGACGGTGATGCTGAAGTGAGCGGGGCCTCGGACGGCTGGAAACCCGCCCACAACCCCTGGCTCATCGCCATCGCGGTGACGCTGGCGGCGTTCATGGAAGTGCTCGACACCACCATCGTCAACGTGGCCCTGCCCTACATCGCGGGCTCGCTCGCCGCCTCGAACGACGAGGCGACCTACACGCTCACCGCCTACCTCGTCGCCAACGGCATCGTCCTCACGATCGCCGGCTGGCTCTCCGACACGATCGGCAGGAAGCGCTACTTCCTGATCTGCATCGGCATGTTCACGGTGGCCTCGTTCCTGTGCGGGCTGTCGCAGAGCCTCGGGCAGATCATCCTGTTCCGGCTGATGCAGGGCTTCTTCGGCGGCGGCCTGCAGCCGAGCCAGCAGGCGATCATCCTCGACACCTTCCCGCCGGCCAAGCGCGGGGCGGCCTTCGGGGTCACGGCGGTGGCGACGGTGGTCGCGCCCGTCCTCGGGCCGACACTCGGCGGCTACCTCGTCGAGCACGCGACCTGGCGCTGGATCTTCTTCATCAACGTGCCGGTCGGCATCCTCACGCTGTTCGTCAACGCCTACCTGGTCCAGGACCCGCCGGCCGCGGCCGAGAAGCGCGCGCGCGGGCTCGACTACGTCGGCCTGGCCCTGATCGTCGTCGGCATCGGCTGCATGCAGATCATGATCGACCGCGGCGAGGTCAACGCCTGGTTCAGCTCGTCCTTCATCCGGATCATGGCCGTCGTCGCCTTCCTCGGGATCTTCGGCGCCATCTGCTGGCTGCTGACGGCCAAGGCGCCGGTGGTCGACCTGATGGTGTTCCGGGACCGGAACTTCGCCGTCGGCTGCCTGCTCATCGGCGCGGTCGGCGCCCTGCTCTACGCGGGCTCGGTCCTGATCCCGCAATTCGCGCAGCAGGTGCTGGGCTACACCGCGCTCGATTCCGGCTTCATCCTGTCGCCGGGCGGCGTGGCGGTGATCGTGCTGATCCCGCTCGTCGGCCTGATGATGAAGGTCGTGCAGACCCGCTACCTGATCATGTTCGGGTTCGCCTTCATGGGCGCGGCGATGTTCTATTCGAGCCTGATCGCGCCCGACATCGACTTCCGGACCCTGGTCTGGATGCGCACGCTCCAGACGGCGGCGCTCGCCTTCCTGTTCGTGCCGATCTCCACCGTCGCCTACCTGACGCTGCCGCAGAAGTACCGCAGCGACGCGTCGGCGCTGTTCTCGATGTTCCGCAACGTGTTCGGCTCGGTCGGGATCTCGCTCTCGACCGCCGCGGTCACGGAGCGGACGCAGGCCGACCAAGCCCACCTCTCGACGTTCATGACGCCGCTGCGACAGGGCTACGCCACGCTGATCCAGGAGACCGAGCAGACGCTGCGCTCGCTCGGGCGTGCCGCCTCGGTGGTGCACCAGCAGGCCGTCGCGCAGACCTACCAGACCTACACGAAGCAGGCTCAGATCCTGGCCTACAGCAACGTGTACCAATACGTGGCGCTGCTGGCGTTCCTCGTCGTGCCGCTCTGCTTCCTGATATCGGCCCGGACCGCCAAGGCCGAGGGCGGAGGACACTGACATGACATCCCGCCGAATGTTCGAAGGCCGGTCCCGCGCGAAGGCCTCGGCTGCGCTGTCGGGCCGGGTCTCCCTCCTCGCGCTCGGCGCGATGCTCGGCCTGGCCGGCTGCACGGTCGGCCCCGACTTCTCCGTTCCGCCGACGCCGCTCGCCGACGCGAGCGACTACCTCGACACCGGCGTCCCGGCCCGGGCGGCACGGCGCCTGACGGCGCGCACCAGCCAGGCCGAGCCGGACATCGCCTGGTGGCAGGCCTTCCGCGATCCGATCCTGACCCGGCTCGAGGAGCGCGTGGCCGCGCAGAACCTCGACGTGAAGACCGCGACCGCGCGCCTGTTCGAGAGCCGGGCCCAGCTCACCACCGCGAACGCCGCGACGCTGCCGACGATCGGCGGCACCGGCAACGCCTACCGCATGCAGTACAGCCAGAACGGGACGATCGGCCTCCTGTCCGGCTCCCTCGGCGGCCTGACCGGCGGCGGGGCGGGGGGCGCTAACCCGACCGCACCGCTGACCAACGGGTTCGAGAGCTACACCCTCGGGCTCGACGCATCGTGGGAGCTCGATCTCTGGGGCCGGGTCCGCCGCTCGGTCGAGGCCGCGGAGGCCCAGGCCGACGCGTCCGCGGATCAGCGCCGCGACATCCTGGTCTCGAGCCAGTCCGACCTCGCCCGCAACTACGTGCAGCTGCGCGGCATCCAGGAGCAGATGCGGATCAACCTCGCCAACATCCGCGTCAACGAGCAGATCCTCGACGTGGTGCGGGTGCGCCAGCAGAAGGGCCTCGTCACCGGCCTCGACATCGCCAGCGCGGCGCAGCAGGTCGAGGCGATCAAGGCGCAGCTGCCCGGGCTGCAGCAGCAGGAGATCCAGCAGATCAACGCGATCTCGCTCCTGCTCGGCGAGGCGCCGCTCGCCCTGTCGCAGGAGCTGGTCACCGCCCGGGCGATCCCGCCGGTGCCGCCGCGGGTGCCGGTCGGCATCCCGTCGACCCTCGTCCTGCGCCGTCCCGACATCCGAGCCGCGGAAGCCAACCTGCACGCCGCCGTGGCCGAGATCGGGGTCGCCGAGGCGCAGTTCTTCCCGACCGTGACCTTGAGCGCCAGCCCGACCGGCAACGCGGTCGATCCCGGCAAGATCTTCCGGGTGTCGTCGCTGCAGTACATGAACGTCGGCCCGTCGATCTCGATTCCGCTCTTCGACGGCGGCCGGCTCAAGGCGAACCTCGTGCTCCAGCGCGCCCGGCAGCAGGAGGCGGCGATCGCCTACCAGAAGGCCGTGCTCCAGGGCTGGCACGACATCGTCAACGCGCTCGCCGCGTTGCGCGCCGACGAGGGCCGGCGGGCGCGCCTGTCCAGGCAGGTCGGCGATGCGCGCCAGGCGCTGTCGCTGTCGCGGTCGCGCTACGAGCAGGGCGTCGACACCTTCACCACGGTCCTGCAGGCGTCGCAGACCGTGCTCCAGGCGGAGGTCAACCTGGCTCAGGCCACCGCCACGATCTCGACCGACTTCGTCTCCCTGTCGCGGGCGCTCGGCGGCGGGTGGGAGACGACGTTCCCGAGCGGCCGGACGCCGCCCCTGTCCCTGGCGAAGGTCGGCGTCCCGCTCGCCGACCTCGTCCACGACGCGCCCGCCGCACATTGAGCGGCGGCGCGCCGAGCGCGCGCGCGGCGTCGGCGTCAGAACGCGTTCGCGACCGGCCTGAAGGCGCGGACGAGGTCGGTGTCGAGCCGTCCGCCCATCCCGACCAGGATGTCGTAGGCCTTCGCGTTCGGCATCGGCGCGCGATAGGGGCGGCGCTCGATCAGCGCGCCGAAGATGTCGCAGATCGTGACGAGGCGGACGAGATCTGGGATCGCGCGGCCGGCGAGCCCGTCGGGATAGCCCGAGCCGTCGAGCATCTCGTGATGCGAGCGCACGACCGCGAGCAGGGTGTCGTCGAACCCGCGCCCCACCAGCATGGCGTATCCCAGCGCGGCGTGGGTGCGCATCACGGCCATCTCCCCGTCGTCGAGCCTGCCCGGCTTGTTCAGGATGGCGGGGTCGATCTCCATCTTGCCGACGTCGTGCAGCAGGGCCGCCTTGACGAGGTGATGGCGGTCGGCCGCTTTCAGGCCGAGGATGCCGCCGAAGGCCGCCGACAGCCCGGCCACGAGCATGCAGTGCCGGTGGGTGGCGTCGTCGAAGCGCCGGACGGCGCGCACCCAGGAGCGGATGTCGACCTCCTCCACCGCGCTCGCCACGAGCTTCGTTCCGGCCTCGATCTCGGCCGGCGTGACCGAGCGGCCGGGCACGAAGGTCTTGCGCAGGAACTGCTCGGCCATCTCGCCGTAGCGTTGCATCGCCGCCGGTATCGGCGCCGCCCGCTCCAGCAGGCCCGTCAGGGTATCGACCAGGGCACCCGCGCCGGCGGCGGCGCTCAGCAGGCTGGAGGCGCCCAGGAGGTCGGCGTACGCGCGCGTGCGGCCGCCGTCGTCGTGCAGCAGGCAGACGTAGGGCACGTGCTGGCCGCGAACCCGCTCGAGCACCTGGCGCAGGCGCTGAAGCGCCTCGGAGGTCAGCGCCTTCACGTCGCTGACGATCAGTCGCGGCGGCCCCGGATACGGCTTGTCGTCGTAGAGGTCGTAGATGGTCGAGCCCTCGAAGTCTCGCAGGTCCCGGGCCAGCCGTGCCGTGCGGGCCGGGTCGTCGCTGATCAGAAGAAGCTCGGCCATGACGGCGGTCCATGTTGGATTTTCGTTGTCGCGCTCATCTTGGACAGATTACAGATAGACCTCCCTCATCATCTCGAGGTCTGGCGCCGGGAACGGCAGATCCATGCTCGAGATCATCCCAGTGCCCGCGACGCTTCGCGGACCTGCCGCGTCGCGTGATCCACCCGCTCGCTGGCCTGGGCGATCATGTCCATGCCCGACGCGATCACCGACACGCCGCGCGAGGCGGTCTGCATGCTGCCCGAGATCTCCTGCGTCACCGCGGACTGCTCCTCGACCGCCGCCGCGATCGCGTTCGACACGTCGTTGAGCGTCTGGATCGTGGTCTGGATCGAGGCGATCGCGTCGACGGCATCGCGGGTGGCGTTCTGCGTCGCGACGATCTGGCCCCGGATCTGATCCGTGGCCTTGCCGGTCTGCTCGGCCAGCGCCTTCACTTCGGCCGCGACCACGGCGAAGCCCTTGCCCGCCGCCCCGGCGCGCGCCGCCTCGATCGTGGCGTTCAGCGCGAGCAGGTTGGTCTGGGCGGCGATGCCCTGGATTAGCGCGACGACGTCGCCGATCTGGGCGGCCTGGCTGCTCAGGCCGGCGACGATGTTGCCCGTGCGCTCGGTCTGGTGGACGGCCTGGCCGGCGATCTGGGCGGCGTGGCTGACCTGCTGGCTGATCTCGCCGACCGAGGCCGAGAGCTCCTCCGCGCCCGAGGCCACGCTCTGGATGTCGCCGGAAACGCGCGCCACCGTGGTGGCGGCCTCCGAGGTCTGGCGCATGACGTCCTCGGTCGCCGCGCCGATCGCATCGAGATCCGTGCCGATCGCCCGCTGCGCTTCGACGCGGCGCTGCCGCTCGCGCACCTGCTCGGTGATGTCGGTCGCGAACTTGACGACCTTGACCGTGCGCCCCTCCGCATCGGTGACGGGGTTGTAGGTCGCCTGGATCCAGACCTCGCGTCCGCCCTTGCCGATCCGAAGGTACTCGGCGGACTGGTATTCCCCGCGGGCGAGCGCCTTCCAGAACTCCTGGTAGGCGGCCGTGGCGCGATCCGCCTCGGTGACGAACATGCTGTGGTGCTGGCCCTTCACCTCGTCGAGCCGGTAGCCGACGGCATCGAGGAAGTTCGCGTTGGCGGTGAGGATCGTGCCGTCGGGCTCGAAGGCGATCACGGCCTGCGACCGGTGCAGGGCGGCGATCTGACCCTCGAGCTCCAGCGCTTCCTGCTTGTGGGCGGTGACGTCGGTCGCGAACTTCACGATCCTGACGGTCTTGCCGGCGCGGTCGAGCACGGGGTTGTAGGAGGCCTGGACCCAGACCTCGCGGCCTCCCTTGGCGATGCGCCTGAAGGCGGCCTGTTGCGACTTGCCCTGCGCCAGATCCGCCCAGAACTGCCGATACGCCTCGCTGGTCGCGTATGACGGCGGGACGAACAGGCTGTGATGCCGCCCCTGGATCTCGTCGAGGCCGTATCCCATCACCGCGAGGAAGTTGGCGTTGGCGGTGAGGATCTTGCCGCCGGGGTCGAACTCGATCACGGCCTGCGATTTGTCCAGCAGATCCGCCGCGATCGAGGCGCGATGATTTCGAAATGTCAACATGCCGTCCCCCCGTCCAATCATCGGCTTCCCAGCGTGCTCGTCCTTCGGGGCGAGAATTCGTACAGGCAGGCGATGAATTCCAGGCACAACCTAGACTATAAATAGTTAAGACCGGCTTATACTCCTGTCAGAATTGACGTCGACATGACGATCCGCCGAGGAGATCACGTTTATGATACTACGCATCGCAAAATTGATACTTTCCTCGACTTTCCATACCTCTGGTTGAACATTGGGTGATCCTGGGTTCCACCGCGGCATCACCGCCTCGCCCGCGATGGGATGTCGGTGGTCAGGGGCGACCGGATGCCTCGCGACGGGTCTGGGTCGGTGCACACCCGTACATGCGGCGATAGCGCTGTCCGAAATCGCTCATGTGGACGAAGCCCCACCGTCTTGCGATGTCTCCGACGGAGAGATTCATGTTCGAAGTCGCGACGAGATCTTCGTGGACGCGCATCAGGCGCTGCTGGATGATGTATTGGAACGGCGTCTGGTCGACCGACCGGCGGAAGTTGTCCTGCAACCCCCGGACGCTCAGCCCGGCGGCCGCGGCGATGTCGCTCAACGCCAGGGGCGTGGCGAGATACGTCTGAATGTAGTCCTTCGCGAGGCTCAGGCGCGACGGCCGGGCCTGCCGCCGGACGTCGGCGATCGCCTCCGCCCGCCTCGGCCAGGCCGAAAGCAGTTGATACCCCAGGATCTCCTGCATCAGCGCCAGGGTGTGATCGCCCGAAGGCTCGACCTCGAGACATCGGCGATAGATCTGCCGCATCGCGCAGTACAAGGCTCTGATGCCGGGCGCCCCCATGTCGGCGCCCCGGGCGAAGGGCGGGAAACCGGTCGCTTCGCCGCCGGTCAGAGCCGCGTTGATGGTCGTCAACGCCCGTTTCGAGATCGAGCAGCCGAACAGGTGGAACCCGTCCGACGATTGCGCATCGCTCAGATCCTGATGATCGGCGAGGATCGCGGTCGTCGGCGCCCCCATGGCACGACCGTCCTGGAAGACGTAATTCGTATGCCCGCCCAACGTGAAGTTGATGGTCACGATGTCGTAAGCGGATTTCGGCCTTCTGCTGTAGGGACCGACGGACCTCACGTCCCAGAAACTGAGCAGATCGCTCTGGCTGCCGACGAGCTCGATCTTGATCTCCGACGACCGCCCGATCTCGAACTGCACCGGGACCATGTCCCGATCGTTGAAATCCCGGACGTTCGTCGCGGAGCCGATCGACTCGGCTATGCGTCCCCTGGGTCGCCAGATCCCCGACCTCGAATTCGCCTTGCCCTTCATCGTGCCCTGTTCTTGCCCTGGCCTATCTCCCGACCGCACCGACGATCATTCCGCGAAGGACGTGAGGATCGGGATCTCCGAGCCGCGATCTCTTCGGCTGCATGCAACGCCCGTCGAAAGACCTGCGGCGGCCCCCGTCGCGAGGCGCTTCGAGGACACGGATCGAGCTGATCCAAGATCCCCGACGTTTCGATCCGCGACCCTCGGCGTATCCGCGCGAGGGGATGCCGAACGTTACTGAATCGTGCCACATCTCATGAAACAATCGTAAGTTGGTTGTAGCTTCCGACTTTTCTACCGTTGCAACGATCGACCTTTGTCTATGCGAAACGAGCTATCTGTTTTGCCCGAATCCCGCGACGATGGCAGGCATCACTTATCCGCGATCGTCGGAGCCGACGAATATCGTCGACGATCGGTTGAATAGCTTCGTGATGCGGTACTCAGAATAGCATCATATTCTGATATAGAATTTCAATTTAGAAAATATAGATAATACAAAAAAGTATGTCTAGGCAATTGTCTCTGCCGAGATCGTCCGTGACGCGCACTTCCGCAGGTCGGGGGAACGTCATCGGCGAGACGCGATGTTTCGTCGGCGCGCTGCTGCTGAATGGGGGCGCTCGTTCGCCGCGCGATGGACCCGGCCGGGGCTTGAGGGCCGGCGGCGCCGCGCGCTGCGG
>NZ_VRUV01001139.1:0-473 GCF_008039455.1 Methylobacterium sp. WL116 | reverse complement strand
GGGCAGGTCCGCCAGGAGGCGCGCCGCGGCGCGCCTCCTGGCGGACCTGCCCGACCTCGTTCTGCAGGCCGGCGAGCTGGCTGCCGAAGGCGGTCATCTGCTTCTCCAGCGGCGCGACGCGGGCGTCGGTGTAGGCCGTGCTCGCGGCGTAGCTCGCCTGCACCCGCTGGTCGGTATAGGCGAAGCTCTGCGCCTTCGCGGTCGCGACCTGCGCCGTGACCTGGCCGAGATTGGCGGCGTCGGTCGGCAGCACGCCGGCGGCGACGTTGCGGATCAGCACCGGCTGGTTCGGGTCGCTGCCGGCCAGCGTCAGCGACTGCCCGCGCCCGCCGGTCGCCGGGTCGACGTCGTACTTGACGGCGAAGGTGTCGACCGCCGCGAGCGCGTCGCCGACGCCGGAATACGCCTTGCCGCCGATGGCATAGGTCGGCCCGGTGAAGCTGCCGTCGGCGGCAAAGCCCGCGCCGCCGCCC
>NZ_VRUV01001138.1:0-476 GCF_008039455.1 Methylobacterium sp. WL116 | reverse complement strand
GTAGCCGCCGGCCTGCCCGCCGGGTCGGCAGCCGCCGTAGGGTCCGCGATGGCCGAACGGGCCGCAGCCGCCGTAGACCTGGACGATGGTCGCGTCCGGGCCGGCGAGCCCGGGGAGGGGAAGCGCCGAGGCCGGGGCGGCCGCGGCCAGGGTGCCGGCCAAGCTGCCGGCGAGGATGCAGGCGCCGAGACGTCGTCTCACCATTCGAGTCTCCTGGACATGGAAGGCGCGGCCCGTCCGGCCGCACCGGGATCTTCCGGGTTCGAACCCCGGAAACAGGGGATCAGGCGAGGAGGTCGCGCATCGGCGCGACGCCTCCGCTGCCCGGGAAGACGGTGTCGGCCAGCGCCCGGTCGGGGAGGCCGAGATGGTCGCGCAGGACGCCCTTCAGCACGGCGCGCAGGTCCATGGTCGGGCGCAGGTCGCGGCCCTCGAGCAGGGCCGCGGGTGCGAGGCCCGGCCAGTCGGCGACGACC
>NZ_VRUV01001137.1:0-476 GCF_008039455.1 Methylobacterium sp. WL116 | reverse complement strand
GCCGCCGGCATCGCCCTCGGGCGGGCGTCCCAGGCCCAGCCCGTGAGCTCGGCGCCGGGGCCGGCCTGTCTCGGATCGAAGGCGCGCGCCATACGCGTGGTCATGCTCCGGGAGAATAGCGCCGATTGCGGCGGGGCGGAGGCGGCATTTGCGGACGCAAATCCTTTCCGCAGGGTTAACGCACAGCCAAGCACTTCCGATCACGGGGATTTTCGGAACCGTTCGTCTCCGATGCCCGGCGGGGCGCGGTGCCGGACCGGCCGAACGCGCGACTCAGGCCAGGAACCGCCGCACGGTCAGCCGGGAGATCACGGCGGTGACGAGCGAGGCGATGACGCCGATCGCCATCACGCTGGCATAGCCGCGCCAGCCGATGTGGAAGGCGCCGAACAAAGCCTCGACCTCGTCGCCCGCCGGCCCCGAGCGCCAGGTGCGGGCGAGCAGCCCGGCCAGCGCGAAGGCGGCGAGCGCCGCGG
>NZ_VRUV01001136.1:0-477 GCF_008039455.1 Methylobacterium sp. WL116 | reverse complement strand
CCTGCGCTACGACACCGACGGTTCGGGCAACCGGCTCGCCGGCATCGACCTAACCCGCGGCGGCAGCGTCGGCTCGGCGGTCGGCATCACCGGGCTCGCGCCGGCGACGACCGACAGCGGCGCCGTGGCGCTGTCGCAGATGCCGCTGCGATATTCCACGTCGGCGGACCCGACGACCGCGAACCCGGCCACGCCCTCGAACGACGCGACGCTGGTCGGCGCCAACGGCGGCGCTCCGGTCGCCCTGCACAACGTCGCCCCGGGAAGCCTCGCCTCGGGCTCGACCGACGCGGTCAACGGCGGCCAGCTGTTCACGACGAACCAGGCCGTGGCGACGAACGCCGGCAACCTCACCGCGCTGCGCAGCGGCCTCGACGCCGGCACGATCGGCCTCGTCCAGCAGGATGCCGCGAGCCGCACCATCACGGTCGGCTCGGCCACCGACGGCAGCGTGGTCGACTTCACCGGCACCGCGGG
>NZ_VRUV01001135.1:0-477 GCF_008039455.1 Methylobacterium sp. WL116 | reverse complement strand
GGGTGGGCCTCGCGTGAGCGAGGGGCGGGAAAGGGGAGCGCCGGATCCGGCATCGTCGCTCCCCTCTCCCGACCCGCTTCGCGGGCCACCCTCCCCCGCAGAGGGGGGAGGGAAAAGCGGTTCCTGCGATCGCCGTTCGGGGTGGGCGGATGCGAAAGCCGTTCCAGAAGAATGGCGTTCTGCGGAACGCGCCCGTTGCAACCCCCGAAGGTCCGCCGCGTCATGCCCGGGCGGAGCATCCTCGATCTCCCGCAGCCCGAAGGCGCGCAGATCCACGTCGAAGGCGAGGCGCTCGGTGAGCGCGCTCGGCGGCGCCTCGTCGTCGAGCCCCTCGTCGAGCAGCACCAGGCCGAAGCGGGCGGGCCGCGTCTCGCAGAAACCGTCGCGCGCGACCGTGATCGTGCCGGTGTCGAGCGCCGCGGCGAGACGAGCCGCCGTGCCGGGCGACAGGCGCTCGGCCATCGGCACGATCACGGT
>NZ_VRUV01001134.1:0-481 GCF_008039455.1 Methylobacterium sp. WL116 | reverse complement strand
GGCGCGAGAGCGGCGGCCCGGCGGTGGAGCCGCCCCGCCGCCAGGGCTTCGGCTCGCGCCTGCTGCAGCGGGTGCTGACGACGCAGGTGCAGGCCGAGGTCGAGACCCTCTACGCCCCCGGCGGCTTCGCCCTCACGATGCTGGCCCCGCTTCCGGTGCGGAACGCCAGCCTCGACCCGCCGGGCTGACGCACGGGCACGTGCCCCTTCCCCCTCTGCGGGGGAGGGAGAGCGCGCGAAACGCCTTCAGGCGGCGCCGCGGCTGCCGGCTTCGCCGCCGCCCTCGACGAAGGCCTTCAGCTCGTCGAGGGAGGCGAAGGTGAAGCGGCCCTGCGGTGTGTCCGCCTCGATCGCGCCGTCGGCGTACATCACGTAGGTGTTGCCGCCCGAGGCGTAGCGGCCGACGACCTCGCGGGTGTCCGGCTCGGGCTCGGGGGCCTCCCGCGCGGGCTCGGCATCGAGGCTCCGGCGCAGGGCCGGCG
>NZ_VRUV01001133.1:0-481 GCF_008039455.1 Methylobacterium sp. WL116 | reverse complement strand
GCCCGCGCCGAGCCTCGTCCAGCCCGAGGCCCCGACCGTGCAGGTGCGGATGACGCGCCGCTCGATGATGCGCCACCACACCATGCGGCGCCACATGATGCGCCGTGGCGGCGGACGGACGATCAGCACGAAGCTCGGTGCCAGGACGCGCTGAAGGCGCCTTTGAAGACGCGCCGATCGAAGCCCGACGATCGAGGGGCCCGTCCGGGGAGATCCGGGCCGGCTTTCTCGTGTGGAACGGAGACGGCGCAAGCTGGTTCTTCAGCAGAGTTTGGTAATCCACCGGAGGAAACACATTGTCTTTCAAGTCGATCACGCTCGCGTCCGCGTTCGTCCTGACCATGGGCACCGCCGCCTTCGCCCAGGGCGGAGCCTCCAACGGCGGCCACCTCGGTGGCGGCATCCTCCTCGACGACGACGTGCCCGTCTCGGTAGGTGAGCACCACGAAGGGCGGGTTCTTCAGATCGCTGACTTCCATAG
>NZ_VRUV01001132.1:0-482 GCF_008039455.1 Methylobacterium sp. WL116 | reverse complement strand
GCCGGCGGCGAGCCGCGGACCGGCGAAGCGCAGCAGGAGGCCGCCATTCTCGACGAACGTCTGCACGCGGGCCGCGGTGCGGTCGTCCATGGCGCCGACGTCTGCGAGCACCAGCACCGTCACCTGGTTGTCGAGCAGCTGCCCGACCTGGTCGGCGATGCCCTTGGCGCCGCGCGCCTCCTGAACGTCGGCGAAGGGCTGCAGCGCGCGGGAGAGATAGTAGGTCGGCGCCAGCAGCGGCTGCGCCTGGTCGTTGGTGCCGCCGAAGACGAGGCCGACGCGGCGGCGCTTGCCGCGCTCGTCCACCAGCGTGACGGCGCCGGCCGAGCGCTCGCCCGCGATCTCGATGCGGCTGACGCCGTTGCGCAGCTCGATCGGCATGTCGAAGGCGATTTCGGTGTCGGTGGCGTCGGGTGCGAGGGCGAAGTCGTGCTCGGCGAGCGGCAGGCCCTTCGGGTCGAGCGCCCGCACCAGGCCGGCGT
>NZ_VRUV01001131.1:0-483 GCF_008039455.1 Methylobacterium sp. WL116 | reverse complement strand
GGATCGGCGCCGTCCTCGACGCGCCGATCCTGCGCAGGCCGAGCCGCTTCAGGGCGACGGCGACGGCTGGCTCGCAGCGCAGGGCCTCGACGGGGAGGGGCCTCAGGGCCTGCTCGGTCCTCTCCGATGGGACGCACATGGTCTCGCCGAGCCCGTATCGCGCGAGGGCGAAGGCCGCGCCGGGCGTGTCGGCGAGCGCGATCCGTGCCGGGATCCCGGATCGCGCGAGGCGCGCGGCGAGGTCCGCGACCAGATCGGCTTCGCCGCCCAGGAGGTGGGCCGCCCCCGTGACGTCGAGGTACAGGCCGTCGCAGGCCTCGGCCGGGCCGAAGGGGACGACGCACGGCGTGTAGCGCTGCGCCCAGAGGCAGAGCCTGGCGAACGCCGCCGCGTCGGCGGCCGGATCGGCCGGGTGGACGTGGAGCGGGGTCGAGATCCGCGCCCGCACGCGGCCCAGCGGCTCGCCGCGTCGCAGGCCGAGGG
>NZ_VRUV01001130.1:0-485 GCF_008039455.1 Methylobacterium sp. WL116 | reverse complement strand
GCGCGGCCCTGCGCGTGCTGTTCTTCCTGTGCGGGGTGATGGGCGCCGCCACCGTCGCCACCGGGCTCGTGCTGTGGGCCGTGGCGCGGGCGCCGCAAGGGGCGGAGGCGGAAGGCTTCGGCCTGCGGCTGGTGCGGACGCTCAACGTCGGGACCATCGTCGGCCTGCCCGCCGGAATCGCCGCCTACTTCCTGGCCAACCGCCTGCTGCCGCTCGACCTTGCCGCCCGCGCGGATTGGGAGGTTGGAACGTTCTTCGGCGCCTGGGCGCTGGTGGCGGTCGCCGGCGCCCTCCGCCCGGCCGAATCGGTCTGGCGCGAAGGCCTCGGGCTGGTCGGAGGCCTATTCCTGGCGGTGCCGGTCGTCGGCGCGCTCACCACCGGCCTGCATCCGCTCGCCGGCGAGACGCGCTTCCTCGGGTTCGACGCCGCGATGATCGCCCTCGGCATCCTCCTCGGGCTCGCCGCGCGGAAGGCGGGGCAGGCG
>NZ_VRUV01000112.1:0-10712 GCF_008039455.1 Methylobacterium sp. WL116 | reverse complement strand
GCGCCCGGCGCCCTCGCCCAGGGGGGCTCGGCGCCCGGCGGCAAACCCGCGGGCACCCTGACCTACGGCATCTCGATGTCGGACCTGCCGCTCACCACCGGGCAGCCGGACAAGGGCGCGGGCGGCTACCAGTTCACCGGGCTGACCCTCTACGATCCGCTGATCGCCTGGGAGCTCGACGTTGCGGACCGCCCCGGCAGGATGGTGCCCGGCCTCGCGACGTCCTGGGAGAGCGACCCGGCCGACCGCAAGAACTGGACGTTCCACCTGCGCGACGGGGTGAAGTTCCACGACGGCTCGGCCTTCGATGCGGACGCGGTGATCTGGAACTTCGACAAGGTGCTCAACAAGGAGGCGCCGCACTTCGACCAGCGCCAGGCCGCCCAGGTGAGGCCGCGCCTGCCCGGCGTGGCGTCGTATCGGAAGCTCGATGCGATGACCGTGCAGGTGACGACGAAGACCGCCGACAGCCTGTTCCCCTACCAGATGCTGTGGTTCCTGATCTCGTCGCCGGCCGGGTTCGAGGCGGCCGGGCGCGACTGGTCGAAGTTCGCGTTCCAGCCTTCCGGGACCGGGCCTTACAAGATCGGCCAGCTCCAGCCCCGCGTCCGCCTCGAGCTCGTGGCGAACGAGGCCTACTGGAACCCCAAGCGCGCCCCGAAGCTCGCCAAGCTGACGCTGGCCTGCGTGCCCGAAGACCTCGCCCGCGTGAACGCGCTCCTGTCGGGCAACGTCGACCTGATCGAATTGCCCGCGCCCGACGCCGTGCCGCGTCTGAAGGCCGCCGGCATGCGGATCGTCGGCAACGACACGCCGCATGTCTGGAACTACCACCTCTCGATGGTCGAGGGCTCGCCCTGGCGCGACATCCGCCTGCGCAAGGCCGCCAACCTCGCGATCGACCGCGACGGCGTGGTGCAGCTGATGGGCGGCCTGGCCGCCCCGGCCGTCGGGCAGGTGCAGGCGTCGAGCCCGTGGTTCGGCAAGCCGACCTTCCAGATCAAGACCGACGTCGCGGCGGCCAAGACGCTCGTGGAGGAGGCCGGCTTCTCGGTGAAGAACCCGGTCAAGGCGACGATCCTGATCCCCACCGGCGGCACCGGGCAGATGCTGTCCCTGCCGATCAACGAGTTCATCCAGCAGAGCTGGGCCGAGATCGGCATCCAGGTCGAGTTCAAGACCGTCGAGCTGGAGGTCGCCTATACCGGCTGGCGCCAGGGCGCGGCCGACCCGAGCCAGAAGGGCGTCTCGGCCGGCAACATCGCCTACGTCACCTCCGATCCGTTCTACGCGATCCTGCGCTTCTACGATTCGCGCCAGATCGCCCCGAACGGCGTGAACTGGAGCCACTGGAAGAACGCCGAGGTCGATGCGCTCTGCGACAAGGTCAAGGCCAGCCTCGACCCGGCGGAGCAGGACAAGCTGCTGGCCCGCATCCACGAGATCGTGGTCGACGAGGCGGTGCAGGTCTGGGTCGTGCACGACACCAACCCGCACGCGCTCTCGCCGAAGGTGAAGGGCTACACCCAGGCCCAGCACTGGTTCCAGGACCTGACGACGCTGGCGTGATGGGGCGGCGCGGGTTTCCTTCGCTACCGGATCGCGCAGCAGATGCGTGACGGGTACTCCCTCCCCCGCAGAGGGGGGAGGGAAGAGCGTGGTCAGGGATGCGGGGTCGGCGATGCGCCGGCCCCCTGCCCCACCCCGTTAAAGCCGCTCGACCTCGGCCGTCTCGCCCGCCAGCCGCACCAGCACCTGCCGCAGCCAGCGGTGGGCCGGGTCGTCGTCGTAGGAGGCGTGCCACAGCATCGAGACCGAGACCGCGTCTAGCTCCACCGGCGCCGGGCTCACCGTCAGCCCGAGCGCGTCGGCGAAGTAGGTGGCGAGCCGCGCGTGCATCGTCGTGATCACCGGGGCGGCGCGTACCAGGAACGGCACCACCAGGAACCGCGGCGTCGTCAGCGCCAGCGTCCGCGCCCGCCCGAGCTTGGCCAGCGCGTCGTCCACGACACCGTGGGCGGTCTCGCGCAGGCTGGTGAGGATGTGCGGGAAGCGGAGGTAGTCGTCCAGGGAGATCGGCGGCGCGAGCCCGACCTGGCCGGCGTCGAACAGGCAGACGTAGGTGTCGCGGTAGAGCAGGCGCTGCTTGTGATGGGTCTGCCCCTCGAACCCGAAGCCGATGGCGAGGTCGACCCGGTCGGCGTCGAGCTCCTCCAGGATGTGCGTGCGGTCGACCGAGCGCAACAGCAGGCGGATGCCCGGCGCCTCGGCGCGCAGGTAGCCGAGTAGCCGGGGCCCGAGCAGGACCTCGGTGCTGTCCGGCAAGCTGACCGTGAAGGTCCGCTCGGTCGTGGCCGGATCGAACGCCGCCTCGCGCCGGACGATCGCCTGGATCTGCCGCAGGGCCGCGCGGACGGGCTCGGCCAGCGCCAGGGCGCGTGGCGTCGGCCGCATGCCGTCGGGGGCGCGGGTCAGCAGCTCGTCGTCGTACAGCCGGCGCAGGCGGGCGAGGCTCGAGCTCATCGCCGACTGGCCGATGCCGATGCGAGCCGCGGCGCGGGTCACGCTGCGCTCGGCCAGCATCGCGTCGAGGGCGACGAGCAGATTCAGGTCGATGCGGCTAAGATCGATGTGATCGATAGTCATCAGCGATACGATCGGTTTGATCCATGCTGCACTGCAGAACATATTCGTGACCAAGGCAAGGGCATCGGGCCCTTGGCAGCACGAAGGTCACACGATCATGTCCATCAAGACTCGCAGCCGCACCGTCGCCCTCGCGGCCATCGTCGCCCTCACCGCCGGCCTCGGCAGTGCCGGCGCAGCCGAGATCAAGCCGGCCGCGGCCGGCAGCGTCGACCTCGGGACCCTGTCCGGCGTCGCCTACTACACCGCCGAGCCGAAAGGGTATCGCGTCGTCGTCACCCTGGCGCCGCGCGCCGCAGCCCCCGCCGTCCGCTTCGAGACGGTCCTGGCCGACGACCAGAGCGTGACGCTCTCGACCCCGCGCCCGGCCGACTCGCCCGCCGAGACGATCGAGATCAGCCGCGTCGGCGACCGCATCCTGGTCCAGCCCTCCCGGACCAAGGCCGTCACGCTGGAAGCCGCGGCCGTCGACTGAGCGCTCTGGGCATGCCCGGCCGTGCCGACCCTCCCGGCCTCGCGACGAGGCCGGGAGCCGGCAGACGCCGTCAGGCCGGATCATGGAGCCGCCGACCGGACGACGCGCGCGCCACCTCCGCGCGGACATGCTCGCGGAACAGCCGGACCCGCGCCGGCAATTCGCGCCCCGCGAGGCTGACCGCCCGGAGCGTCCCGCCGCGGCTCGCCCAATCGGGCATCACCGGAACCAGCGTGCCGGCGCCCAGCGCCTTCGCGGCGACGAGGCTCGGGATGTGGCCGATGCCGACGCCGGCCAGCGTCAACCGCAGCACGGTGGCGAAATCCGTCGCCCGCACCACCGGGCGCACGTCGATCAGCGCCTCGCGCCCGAGCCGGTCCGACACCGCGATCTGCGAGGCGCCGACGCGCTCGCGCGAGAACACCACGTCGTGGTCGCAGAGCCCGGCGAGGTCGGCCGGAGCCGGCTTCCGAGCGAGATAGGCCGGGGCGGCGTAGAGGCCGATCGTCAGCTCGGCGAGGATCGGCGCCATGTAGCCGCTGTCCGGATGCGCGCCGCCGAGCCGCAGGGCGAGGTCGACGCGGTTGGCGGCGAGGTCCAGCCGGTTGTCGGTGATCAGCATTTCGATGGTGATCTGCGGGTAGCGAGCGCGGAAGCTCGCCACGAGATCGGGCAGCACCTCGACGCCGAAATCGATGGAGGCGGTGACGCGCAGGTGCCCGCGCGGTTCGGTGCGCGCGCCGCGCGCCGTCTCCAGAGCCTCGTCGAGGAGCGCAAGGCTCTCCTGGGCGCGGGCGTGGAAGACCAGCCCGTCGGCCGTCGGCGAGACCGCGCGCGAGGTTCGCGCCAGCAGCGTCACGCCGAGCACCGCCTCCAGTCGCGAGACGCGGCGGCTGACGCTGCCCTTGGTCTCGCGCACGAAGGCCGCCGCCTGGGTCACGCTGCCGAGGTCGACCACCGCGCAGAAGGCACGCACGTCGTCGAGATGCCCGGTGAAGGTTTCCAGAATCGCAACCATGCGTCTCCGGTTACCGCGCTTCCGCACCGCTGGGAAGCGGCCTATCTCGGCGCCTCCGAACGGCGCATCCCGCCGTGCCAGCGAGCCCGGAGCTCTTCGTGAAGCCCTTCAGCCCCTCCGCCCTGTCGATCGCACTCATGCTCGCCGCCGCCCCGGCGCTGGCGCAGACACCGCCGACCCGCGACCCGGCCCAGATCCAGGCCGGCGCCTACGCGGTCGATGCCGGCCACACCCAGGTCGGGTTCACCGTGTCGCACATGGGCTTCTCGAACTATTCCGGCGGGTTGTCGGAGGTTTCGGGCACTCTCGACCTTCAGCCGAAGAGCCCGGCTCAGAGCAGCCTCAAGATCACGATTCCCGTCGCGTCGGTCACCACCACCAGCACCAAGCTCACCGACGAGCTGAAGGGCGACCAGTGGCTCGACGCGACCAAGTACCCGGAGATGACCTTCGTCTCGACCAAGGTCACGCCCGAGGGCAAGGACAAGGCCAAGGTCGCCGGCAACCTGACGCTCCACGGCGTGACCAAGCCGGTAACCCTCGACGTGACCCTGGTCGGCGCCGGCGTGAACCCGCTGAGCAAGAAGTACACGGTCGGCTTCGACGCCAAGGGCACGATCAAGCGCTCGGAATTCGGCGTGAAGACCTACGTGCCGCTGATCGGCGACGAGCTGCACCTCACCATCGCCGGCGCGTTCGAGCGCACCGAATAGGCCCAAGCCGCGCACGACCGCCGGCCCCGAGATCGCGATGCCAGGAACGACCATGCCCGAGGCCGTGGCCCCTGCCCCGCTCCGGTACACCCGCGTCGCGATCGCCTTCCACTGGGCGATCGCGGCCCTGGTGCTCGCGCTCCTCGGCATCGGCCTCGCGATGACGCATGCGGACCTGGCGCCGATGCGCCGGTTCCAGCTCTACCAGTGGCACAAGTCGGTCGGCATCACCGTGCTCGTGCTGTCGCTGCTCCGGCTCGGCTGGCGCGCCTTCCACAGGCCCCCGCCCCTGCCGGCGGCGATGCCGGCCCTGGAGCGGGCCGCGGCGCATCTCGCCCACGGCGTGCTCTACGCGCTGATCATCGCGATGCCCCTGGTCGGCTGGGCGCTGGTCTCGGCCTCGCCGTTCAACATCCCGACGGTCCTGTACAGCGTCGTGCCCTGGCCGCATCTGCCGATCGTCACGGACCTCCCGAACAAGGCGGCGGTCGAGGCCGGATTGAAGCTGGTCCATGCGTCCGGCGCCTGGTTCCTGATCGCCCTTCTCGTGCTGCATGCCGGCGCCGCCCTGCGGCACCATTTCGTCCTGCGGGACGACACCCTGCGGGGGAGGCTGCCGTCGCTCGGCCCCACCCGCCGCGAGGTTTCGCCCCGATGACGTATCGCCTGCTGCTCGCCGCCGCGATCCTCGCCGCACCCGCCTGCGCCGAGGCCGCGGATTGGGCCGTCGACCCGGCCTAGAGCCGCCTCGGCTTCTCGGGGGTTCAGGTCGGCGTCCCGTTCAAGGGCCGCTTCAAGCGCTTCGAGGCCGAGATCGCCTTCGACCCGGCCGCCCCGGAGACCGGGCATGCGCTGGTGACCGTCGACCTCGCCAGCGCCGAGACCGGCGACGTCCAGCGCGACGAGTCCCTGCCGCAGGCCGACTGGTTCGCCACCAAGGCGACGCCTCAGGCCCGCTTCGAGGCGAGGCGCTTCGTGCCCAGGGGCGGCGACGCCTACGAGGCCGTCGGCAGCCTCACGATCCGCGGCATCCGCCACGACGCGACCCTGCCCTTCCGCCTCACCCTTGCCGGCGATGCCGCTCACGCCACCGGGCATCTCGATCTCGTGCGCACCGATTTCGGCGTCGGGCAGGGGCCGTGGGCGTCGGGCCAATGGGTCGCCCTCGAGGTCGGCGTCGACCTCGATCTCGTGGCGCGCCGGAAGGACGGTGCGCGCTAGGATCGCGATGCTCGAAGTGCCGGCTGCCTGCGACCTCGGCCGGCACGCTGCCGGTCGTCCTTCGCCGAGCCGGAGCCATTTCCGAGCCGACGCGGCCGAGGCCGCGCCGAACGAAGCCGAAGGCGCGAATGACCGGCGGCGCAAGGGCGCAGCCGGTCAGGATCTCGGCGCGACCGCGCTCGTCGACTAACGGCGATCACCGATCGCGAAACGTCGTCGCCCGGTCGCCCTCGAGCGGGCCCTTGGACCCCGGGACCAAGCCGCTGTCGATCAGCCAGAGGGCCAGCGCCGCGGCTGCGATCAGCGTCGCCAGCGATCCGAGCCGTCCGATATGCCGGCGCGTTACCAGCATCACCACGAGGATGCCGAGGAAGGCCAGCAGAAGCACGGTCATCAGCATGGGCCTATCCTTCGGATGGAGGTGCACTCCGGGAGCCTGCCGGGTCCGGAGACGCCCTCATGCGGAGCGGCCCTTCGACCTCATCGCGGCGGATCCGACATCTCGCGCCTCGGTGCCGGCTGCGACCTCCTCATGGCCGCGGCGCCGCGGGTGGGGTTGCCGGCGTCGTACCGGGCTGCGTCGGCGCCTGTGGGTTCGGAGGCGCCGGCGCCGGCTGCCCGGGCCCGGCCGGCGGAACACCAGGGCCGGTCTGCAATGTCTGGTCGGCCTTCGTCTGGATCTGATCGGCGGTCTGCTGGGTGATCAAGCCGTAGGACACGGCGACGGCCAGGGCGACGGCGAGGATCGCCCCGATGATCGTCTTCGCGAGCCTGCTCTGCATGAAAGCCTCCCCGGGTCCGACGCCCCTACGCAGCTTCCTTGCGCGTGACCACCAGGGCCCAGATCGTTGCCGGGATCCAGCCGATGACGGTGATGTGGAGGAGGATGCACAGGATGCCCTGGATCACCTTCCCGCGCAGGAACATTGCCAGCCACGGCGCCAGGAAGCAGATGATGATCATGACCATGGCGCGTCGCATCCCCAGACGATGTCGGCGGGTGCACGGCGTCGGCAATGCTGCCCCGCACACTCAGGCTGTTTCAGCCCGATTTGTTCCGACTCAGGCTCGCCCAAGCGGCGTGGGCGCGGTGAGAGAGCCTGTCGCAACGGTTGGCGTGCTTTGTCGTTTGACCGACCGTCGCGGATCGGCGCGGCAACATCGCGCTTCTCTTCGGGCTGCTCCTCCTGCCGCTGATCGGCACCACGGGGCTCGCCATCGATTACGGGCAGCTGCTCACCGCCCGGACCACCTGCCAGACCGCCGCCGACGCCGCCGCCCTCTATGCCAGCGGCGTCGCCAAGGCGCTGATCCAGCAATCGGACGGCAGCGCCGCTTCGGTCGCGTCCGCCAAGACCGAGGCGCAGACCCGTGCGACGGGCCTGTTCAACGCGCACGTGGCGCGGATGACCAACGTCATCGCGACGGGCGGAACCGTGACCGTCGCCAAGGTCGGCCAGCGCATCGACGCGCTGGCGACGTTCAACGTCGCGACCAGGACGTCGTTCGGCGGCATCTTCGGCGTCCGGAGCATGAATGCCTCCGGCTCCGCGAAATCCTCGGCCTCGATGCCGCTCTATACCGATCTCTACATGGCTCTGGACGTGTCGCATTCGATGGGCCTCGCCTCGACCACGGCGGGAGCCAAGAGCCTCTTCACCCTGATCAAGACGATGGAGAGGAACGCCGGCAACTCGGGCGCCACGGGCTGCGTCTTCGGCTGTCACGTCGTGCAGACCGGCAGCAGGCTGGCGAGCAGCTATCAGTCCATCGCCGGCAGCGCCGTTCCACCGATCACCCTGCGCATCGACGTCCTGCGCAATGCCGTGAACAAGACGATCTCCACGGCCCAGAGCGACGCCCTCGCCGCCGGCACCAGCAACTACCGGATCGCGCTCTACACGACGGGCCTCTCATCCGCGAACGGAACGACCTACAGCCTCAATCAGCTGGCGACGCTCAGCTCGAACTGGAACAGCCTGTCGGCCGCGGCGGCGAACATCGACCTGGGCCCGAACAACGGTGGCGGAACCGGCGACAGCTACCTCAAGGAGCCGCTGACCGATCTGCTGACTAAGATCCCGACGAGCGGCGACGGAACCAGCCAGGCGACGTCCCGCGCCTACGTCATCATCATCACCGACGGCCTGCGTGACGTGAAGGGTTCCTCCTGCACCTCCGGGCATTGCACCGCGGCGTTCGATCCGGCCGTCTGCCAGAGCTACAACAACAAGAACATCACCGTCGGGGTGATCTACACCACCTACCTGCCGATCCTGGCCGATCCGACCACGGGAAGCTCGGCGCTGGATGGCAACTATCGAAGCCTGGTCCAGCCCTACGTCTCGCAGATCGCGCCGAACCTGCAGGCCTGCTCCTCGCCGGGCTGGTATGCCGAAGCCTCCGGCGGGCCGTCCATCGATGCGGCGCTGGCGAAGATGTTCGGGCAGACGACCATGCAGCCGCAGATCACCAACTGATGCCGACGCGCGGCGCGGACGGGCGTGAAGCCTGGCGCCGCGACCCACGATGCTGCTTCGCGCCTGCGACCGCCGCGGGAACGCACCATCCGCTCATGCCGATCGGTGTCGATTATGACCAAGGGCGCCCGGCGCGCAGACCGATCGACGTGATCTTTCAAGGCTGGTCGAAGAGCTTGTTTCGGGCCCCGCATCAGCGATCGAGCGGGTCGCGGACCGTCCGCTCGCTGAGAGCGCACCCGAATTGATCGCGTCATGCGGCCGGTCGATGCGTGAGAGCGCGACGGAGGGCGAGATCCCGTTGCGAAGGCGTTGCTTCAGGCGATCGTCGATTGCGTCGAGAACGCTATCCGCATCATTGGCGATACGGCCAGCCCGGAACCCGTCATCGCCGGCGCTGGCTCACCCGCCGGGCAGGTGTTCGCGGTTCTGTACGGAATTGGCGCACCCGACACGATTCGAACGTGTGACCTTTGCCTTCGGAGGGCAACGCTCTATCCAGCTGAGCTACGGGTGCTGACCGTGCCGATTTCCTAGCCGATGCCGCTGCGCGGCGCAACGGGGCTGTCGCGGGGTCGAAGGCGGGGGGATGACGACGTGGGATCGCCGTTGCCGCGGTCCCACCGATCGGCGAGGCGTCACGGCGCACGTCGCTGTCCGCGGCGCTCGGTGCGCATCGCGCCATGGTGCTACGGGCCGGCGAAGAGGGGGATTGGGGTTCTGCGATCCGAGCGAGGCTTCGTACGCCACCCGGGCAAAGTGTTCGAGCGATACCGGTATCCTTATACTGTAGCCCAAACGGCAGGCCCGGCCAAAGACGGCACGGCCATCTTGTATCGGCCATGTTTCTGATTGTTTCTGGCGGGCATCCGCGCTGCGACGCTCAGCGTGCAACACCGTTCGAAGCGCCGGCGATGCAGACTCGTCTCGACCGACATCATCCTCCCGCCGTCACGGCCCCGACGCATTCGGGGCCGGCAGGCGGCGCCCTGGCGGCCGTGAGCATCGCGCGGCCCGGCGGGGCGCTGGCGAACCTGCAGCTTCTGCGGGCGTTCGCGGCGAGCCTCGTCCTGGTGCACCACGTCGCCGTGTATGCCCAGGCGCTGCGTGGCGCCGCACGGCCGTTCGCGACCCTCGACACCCTGATGGGCGTCTGGGGCGTGGCGATCTTCTTCGCCCTGTCGGGCTTCCTGATGGCCCGGCTCGTCACCCGCGATGCGCCGCTCGTCTTCCTCGCGCATCGGGTCAGCCGCATCTTCCCGACTTACTTCGGGGTGGTGGCGCTGTCCGCCGGCCTGTTCGCGGCGCTGGGCCTGCAGTTCGGCGGCATGTCCGTGCTCGCCCTGTCCCTCGCGCCCGGAGGCGCGCGAAGCTCGCCCCTCAACGTGGAGTGGACGCTCGCCCTGGAGCTGTCGTTCTATGTCGGCCTGTTCCTCCTGGCCTCGGCCGGGCAGGCGCGGCGCCTCGTTCCCCTCGCCGCCGGCTGGCTCGTCCTGCTGGCGGTCGCCTTTCCGCTGCTGCCGCCCGACAGCCGCAGCCTAATGCCGCCGCCGCTCTACCTGGTGCCGGTCACGGCGGCCTGTGCGCCCTTTGCGGGCGGCCTGCTGCTGCCGCGGCTGATCGCGTCGGGCTGGATGCGTCCGGCGACGGCGCTCCTCGCCCTGCCCTTCCTGGTGCTCTGCGTCTTCGTCGACACGGCGGCCGCGCGCTGGCTCGGTGGCGTTGCCGCGGTGCTGATCGTGGGCGCCGCCGTCACGGCGCCGCCCGTCCGCCGGGAGGGGCCGGTGGCGCGGGGGACGATCGCGCTGGGGGATTGGAGCTACGTGCTCTACCTCGCGCATCCGCCGGTGCTGCTGCTGGCGGGCTGGGCTTGCCCGCCGGACTGGTCGGGGCCTGCCTATGCCGGCGTCTGCCTCGCGGGCTCGCTTCTGGCCGCCGCGCTCCTCGGGCCCCTCGACGTCGCGTTCTATCGGCGCGTTCGCGGCCGGATCGACGCTGCGGGTCCGGTCGCGCTGAGGCGGGGCGTGACCGCCTTCCTCGTCGTGTTCACCGGTTGCGCCCTCTGGGGCAGCACCGAGACGGCGCGCAACGACTGGGCCGAGAGCCGGGCCCGCGATGCGGTCGCCGCCCTGCCCGCCCAGGCATGGACGTCGCGGGCC
>NZ_VRUV01001129.1:0-487 GCF_008039455.1 Methylobacterium sp. WL116 | reverse complement strand
GGGCCGGCCTGCTCGCTGCCGGGCATCGCCTGCACGCCCGGCCCGCTGCAGTGCCTGCATCGCGTCGGCGGTTGAGGCCGGAGGTCGAGCCGCGGCCCGTCTTCCGCTTCGCCCCGAGCCCGAACGGCCGGCTGCATCTCGGCCACGCCTATTCCGCGCTGCTCAACGCCGTGCTCGCGTCCCGCACCGGCGGCCGCCTGCTGCTGCGGATCGAGGACATCGACCCGACCCGCTCGCGACCCGAGCTGATCGACGCGATCGGCGCCGACCTCGCCTGGCTCGGGCTCGTCTTCGACCCACCCGTCCGCCGCCAGTCGCAGCACATGCCGGACTATCGCGCCGCCCGCGACGGGCTGATCGCGCGGGGCCTGGCCTATCCCTGCTTCTGCACCCGCGGCGACATCCGTGCCGCCGCCGGCGGCAATGCCGCGCGCGACCCGGACGGCGCGCCGCTCTATCCCGGCACCTGCCGGGCGCTCGATCCTGA
>NZ_VRUV01001128.1:0-488 GCF_008039455.1 Methylobacterium sp. WL116 | reverse complement strand
GAGGGCCGGGCCGGGTTCGGGCTGCTGGTGGCGATCGGCATGCTCGACAACGCGGCGCGGCCGGCCTTCCTCATCTACCTGCCGTTCCTGCTCCAGGCGAAGGGGGCGGCGCTCGCGACCGTCGGGATCGCGTTCGCCCTCGTCGCGGTCGGCGGCGCGCTGGGCAAGGCGGCGTTCGGCCGTCTCGGCGCCCGCTTTGGCGTGACGCCGAGCGTGATCGCCACCGAGGCCGGGACGGCGGCGGCGATCCTCGCCGTCGTCGCCCTGCCGCTCGCGCCAGCCATCGCCGTGCTGCCGCTGCTCGGCCTGCTGCTGAACGGCACCTCCTCCGTCCTCTACGGCACGGTGCCGGAGCTCGCGCCGGGCGGGCGCGTCGAGCGCGCCTTCGCCGTGTTCTACACCTGCACCCTCGGCGGCAGCGCGCTGGCGACGCCCCTGCTCTACGGGCCGCTCGGCGATGCGGTCGGGCCCGGCTGGGCGGCCCGTAG
>NZ_VRUV01001127.1:0-489 GCF_008039455.1 Methylobacterium sp. WL116 | reverse complement strand
GGCCGTGCCTCGACCCGAGCAGATCCGGCCGGCGCTCGGCGGTGATCCGCTCGGATTCGGCCCGGCGCCAGGCGCGGATTGCGCCGTGGTCGCCGCCGGTCAGCACCTCCGGGATCGTCCGGCCCTCCCAGTCGCGGGGGCGGGTGTAGTGCGGATATTCGAGCCGGCCGCTCTCGAAGCTCTCCTCGTCGCCGGACGCCGCCTTGCCCATCACGCCGGGCAGCAGGCGCACGCAGGCGTCGATCAGGGTGATCGCCGCGATCTCGCCGCCGGAGAGCACGTAGTCGCCGATCGAGACCTCCTCGAGAGCGCGGCCGGCGATCACCCGCTCGTCGACCCCCTCGAAGCGGCCGCAGACGATCAGCGCGCCCGGCCCGGCGCTCAGCGCCCGCACCCGCGCCTGCGTCAGCGGCTTTCCGCGGGGCGACATCAGCAGGCGGGGGCGGGCGTCATCCGGCCCGGTCGCGGCGTCGATGGCGGGGCCGAGCA
>NZ_VRUV01001126.1:0-490 GCF_008039455.1 Methylobacterium sp. WL116 | reverse complement strand
CCGTCGAGGGCATCGACGCGCTGGTGCTGTCGGGCGGCTCGGCCTTCGGGCTGGACGCCGCCGCGGGGGTCGTGGCGTGGCTCGCCGAGAACGGGCGCGGCTTTCCCGTCGGCGGGATGCGGGTGCCGATCGTGCCCGGCGCGATCCTGTTCGACCTGCTCAACGGCGGCGACAAGGCGTGGGGACGCTATCCGCCCTATCGCGAGCTCGGGTTCCTGGCGGCCCAAATGGCCTCGGAGGACGTGGCGCTCGGCTCGGTCGGGGCCGGCACCGGCGCGCGCACGGCCAACCTCAAGGGCGGGATCGGCTCGGCCTCGGCCGACGTTCCGGGCACCGGCTTCCGGGTCGGCGCGCTCGCGGCGGTCAACGCCTTCGGCCGGGTGACGGTCGGCGACGGCCCGCATTTCTGGGCGGCGCCGTTCGAGCGGGCGGCGGAGTTCGGCGGCCTCGGCTGGCCCGGCGCGATGCCGGACGACGCCCTCGCCTTTCC
>NZ_VRUV01001125.1:0-490 GCF_008039455.1 Methylobacterium sp. WL116 | reverse complement strand
TCGCGACCGAGACAGACAGCGCCACCGCCATCGCTTCCAGCGTGGTGATGGTGACGTTCTCCGAACCGCGCTCGACCCGCCCGACATAGGCCCGGTCGATGCTGGCCGCGAGCGCCAAACGCTCCTGCGACAGCCCGCGCTCGACCCGCAGCCGCCGCAGGTTCCAGCCGATGATCGTCCGCACGTCCATCGCGCGAGACAGCCAGATCCGCGGCTTGACAATCGACGGACCGACAGTCCCTCATTTATGCTATCTGAGGTGGCCGTCGCGCCCGTCCTCCATCACCACGTTAGGAGATCCAGATGGACGCCTCGTTCACGGCCTTCCCATGCCCATTCGACCGCCCACGCGTGAGGTTCGTACGATCGCGCCATCGTCCATATCGGCTTGCTCACGTGCTCATCACCGGCATGTTGGCTCTCGCGGCTCCGACAGCCGAGGCCAGCACCATTACCGACTTCCTCGATCGCATCGGCGGCTGCCGTAAGC
>NZ_VRUV01001124.1:0-491 GCF_008039455.1 Methylobacterium sp. WL116 | reverse complement strand
TGCAGTCCACGGCCGTGTTCCGCACCGAGCCGTACCAGACCACCGCCTCGACCGGATGCTGAGGGCCGGGATGGTGCGGTGTTCCCCTCTTCATAGCTCAGGCGCGTCCGAGCGGGCCTTCGCTCGGTTCGCACGCGCGTCCGGCGGCGTCTCCGCGATCGAGTTCGCGTTGATCCTGCCCGTGCTGCTCGCGATCTTCGTGGGCCTTTCGGAGTACGCCCACGCGGTCGACAACTGGCGGAAGGTCACGCAGCTCGCCCGGACGGTGTCCGACCTGACTGCGCAGGGCGACGCCCAGAACCCGATCGACGCGTCGCTGATGCGCGACATCCTCGCCACCTCGACCCTGGTGCTGAAGCCGTTCGACGCCAGCGGCGTGAAGATCGTGGTGAGCGCGATGGCGGTCGACCTCACGAACCTCAACCTGATCCCGCGGGTCTGTTCCAGCACCGCCAACGCCAACGCGTCGCCCCGCGCCACGGGCGCCGCCT
>NZ_VRUV01001123.1:0-493 GCF_008039455.1 Methylobacterium sp. WL116 | reverse complement strand
CTGCGCGGCGCGCCCGACGCCGGCAGCGCCAGCGGGCCGCGCAAGGCGGCATAGGCCGGATCGCCGATCGCCGGGAGGAAGGCGAGACCGTCGAGCGCGCCGCGCAGGATCACGAAGACGAAGCGCGGGTCGCGGGTCGCGGCCGAAGCGATCCGCGGCATCAGGCCGGCGGCCGCGAGCGTCGAGCCGGCGGCGAGCAGGCCGCGACGGGTCGGCAGGCTGCCGCAGGTCGGTGGGTTGAGCCGCATCGCGCTATCTCCGCTGGAATTCCGGGCTCATCAGGAGCAGGGCAAGGCCCTGCGCCCCGGTCTCGGCCCGGGCGATCTCGCGCCGGGTCGGCGCGGAGAGCAGCGGACCGAACGCGTCCTCGGCGAGCGCGACCGGGTTGCCGGCGGGCGGCGCCCGCTCGCAGGCTTCGGCGGCCCAATCGATCCGGGCCTTGAAGGCGTGCGGCGCGAGCCATTCGGCGGCGGCGTCCGGCCAGCCGCGGGGG
>NZ_VRUV01001122.1:0-493 GCF_008039455.1 Methylobacterium sp. WL116 | reverse complement strand
CCGCCAGCCCGTGCCGGCGCAGGATCGCCAGGGCCTGGGGCGCGACGAAGGCACGGCGGGCCGGCGGCCCGTCCGGATCGAGGGTGAGGTGGGTGGACGGGCGCCCCGACGCATCGGGGTAGAACCGGCTCGCCCGGTTGCAGGCCCGCGCCTCCACGCGGATGCGCTTGGCCCGGGAGGCGACGCCGAGCATCAGCACCGCCGCGGGCGCCTGCGCCAGCGTCGGCACGAGCTGCGTGCCGATCGCGTCGTAGGTGGTGTCCAGCACCCGCACCCGCAGGGCGCGACCGAAGGCCGACCTGAGGCGGCTCGACCTTTCGAGGCGGCGCGCCAGCGCCGCGCTCGGGTTGCGCGGCATGCCGGGAAACGGGCCGAACCCGGTGATCAGAAGAACCGGCGATCCGCTGGAAGCCGCCAGGCTCAAAGCCCGATCAGCTCGGCGATGGCGGCCGCGCCCGCGGCCGGCGAGGCTTCGCCCTGCGCGACGCGGCCT
>NZ_VRUV01001121.1:0-493 GCF_008039455.1 Methylobacterium sp. WL116 | reverse complement strand
TTCTCCAGCGTCGGCAGCGACGATGGGACGAGGCGGCCGATCAAGCCGGCCTGACCACCGCTCAGGAAGGTGAGGCTGCCTTGGACAGGGCGGTCCTAGACGGGGCCGATGGGCTGCTCGCCACCCCCGCTCGGACCCACGACGCGGTGGTGCTGAAGCTCATCGTCCTGCTCAGCTTGCAGGAGCCCGGCCCCCGCGCGGGGGCGATGTCGCCATGGCGCGAGTTGCGGTTGATCCTCGAGGATCTCAGGGGCCTTGCGGCCGGTGGCGGACCTGCGCCGTGATCGCGCCCCTACGGCACCCGTTTGCGCCCGGCCCGCAGCGGCACCGGCCTCGGGGTGTCGGCATCGGGCTCGATCAGCAAGGTCGCGACCGAGACAGACAGCGCCACCGCCATCGCTTCCAGCGTGGTGATGGTGACGTTCTCCGAACCGCGCTCGACCCGCCCGACATAGGCCCGGTCGATGCTGGCCGCGAGCGCCAAACGCTCCTG
>NZ_VRUV01001120.1:0-494 GCF_008039455.1 Methylobacterium sp. WL116 | reverse complement strand
TGGCACGCCCGCGCCGCGCGGGCGCTCAGCGACGCAATCGGGCGGATGGCGCGCGCGCCGGACGTCGTCCACGTCCACCAGTGGACCCGCAGCCTGTCGCCCGGGATCTTCCCGGTGCTGCTCGCCACCGGCGCCCCGGTGGCGCTGACGCTGCACGACTACTTCCTGGCCTGCCCGAACGGCGTCTACTACCGCTTCGACACGGCCGAGCCCTGTGCCCTCGCGCCGATGTCCGCCGCCTGCATCCTGGCGCCGTGCGATGCCAGGAGCCGCCTGCACAAGCTGGTCCGCGTCGCCCGCACCGCGGCGGCGCGGCGGGCGGTGTCGGGACGCGGGCTCCACGTCGTCCACGTCTGCGACGCGAGCCGCGCGCGGATGGGCGCGATGCTCGGCGGCTATGGGCTCACGCATCACCGCATCGACAACCCGGTGCGGGTCGCCCCCGGCGCCCCGCACCGGGGTGGGGGAGGGGTGGGGCGGGCGGCCCTAGGCGC
>NZ_VRUV01000111.1:0-10733 GCF_008039455.1 Methylobacterium sp. WL116 | reverse complement strand
CGCTGGCCGTGGCCGCCCCCGTGGCCATCGTCGATCCGCAGACCCGCGAGACCTACGGCGAGCACCTGTCCAACGTCGGCTCGGGCTTCCGGGATACCGTAGGCTCGACCGCCGACCTCGCTACCGCACCTATGCGGGCCGTGACCGGCGGACGTTGATCGCCGCGCGCGGCTACGCGCCGACGAAGCCGGTCACCCCTCGACACCATGGAAAACCTCGAATGGCACTGAAGGTCGGAGTGACGGCTGTGGCACTATCGCTGGCCTCGATCGGGCTCGTCGAGGCCCAGGGGCTCAAACGCGGAGCCCGCGAGGGCGCGGCCCGTGGCGAGATGGAGGCTGGCCCCCTCGGTGCGGTCGTTGGTGGCGCCATCGGCGCGGCGGTCGGCATCGCGAACGGCATTCTCGGGGTCAACCGCCGTGCGCGGTTCCGTATCTATGCCCTCGGCGAACGGTGGCCTTCCTTTGTTTATGGAGGCCCACTCCAGGTCGGGACCGTCCTGCCCGAGGACGGCGTCGTCTTCTAGGACGTGCCCTCCGAGTTCGCTATCCCGAGCCTCAACTACACCATCGTCAACGACCACCCCGTGCTCGTCAACCCGCGTACGCGGCGCGTCGTCGAGGTCGTCGACTAGGTCTGACGTCCACGTGGAAGGAGGCATCATGGCGGAAGAGGCTTGCGCTATTAATTGCAGAGCCGCTTCGCGCCGACGACACAAGCTACAGCCGCTTGATGCTGCAGCCACGATGCCAAGCCTCGCCGGAGACGCCAATGCACCTTCTCGCGGTCGAACTCGTGATCCGGTTGGAAGCTGCGCACCTTCTCGACCTCGCGGACGCCGAGTTCGACCACATGGTAGAAGGGCTCAACGAGGCGGGGCGGGAACGGGCTCCCAACGGGTTGAAGCGCGGGTTGCAGATGCGCGCCTCGTAATGGACGGACTTTGACCATTCGCCCTGAAGCGGACGTTCTGCAAGCGACCCGACCCAGTCGTTCGGGCCCCTCGACGAGATACCCGGAAGCGGACGTTTAGCTACCCGCTTCCTTACGAAGCACCAAGGCCGTTACGTCTTCTTGGACTCTACGGCAGATTGATCGCCTCACGCGGTTCCGCGATGGCATGACGGTTCCGCTCGGCGCGGAAGCGCTTGCCCATCTCGTAGGCCTGCTTGCGCGAGCGCATGATGCCGCCGAGGGGTCGATGCGCCGCGAGCCCGTGCCACGGGCTGAACGACAGGCCATCGTCGACCGCGCTCGACCGGGCCTCGCTCCAAGCCGTCTGCGGCCTCACCCGGATCCGTGCCACGGTCTGGTACAGGCTCTTGCCCTCCGGCCAGACCGTGGCGGCGTTCTCGACCGGCATATCGTCGAGGCCGGTGCAGAGCTGCGCCCTGACCTCCCAGAGACCGCCATTCGCCCGGAAGAATTCGACCACGGCCTCCCGGATGGCGTTCGGGCCTCCGTCCTCCGCCAGGGGCTTGTCGGTCAAGGCCGTCAGTTCGGGCGCGACCGGCGCCACGCACAGCTTGGCGACGTAGTCGCCGAAGCGAACGGGCACTTGGCTGTAGAAGGTCTCGCCGAGGATGTGGGTCTCGGGCTGGCCGCCCATCGTCGCGACGGTGGCGTTGGGCCCGCCGGTGGTCGAGACGATGAGCTCCTGCACGCCGCGCATCGCGCCAGAGACGACCTTCTTGAAGCCCTCCGCCTTGTCGGTCGTGGCCGCAAGCAGCTTCAAGGTGGCGAGGAACGCCTTCGGCGTGGGCGCACCGAAGGCCGGTCCGTTGACCAGCACGAGGTCCTGGGTGACGTCCCCTTCGGAACCTTCCAGCCGTTCGCCCTCGACGCCGATGATCTTCACGGCGAGGCCGCGGGGCGTCGAGACGCTGTCGTCGAGGATGTCGCCCGGGAGGGTCGAGAGGCGCATGATCACGGGATAGGTCGCCGCCTTGGAAAACAGGCCCTGAGCCAGCATGGGTGGAAGCCCCGGGGCCACCTCAAGCTCGCCCTCAAGGAACCCGTGGCTCTTGGCGTGGACGCTGCGGATCGCGTGGCCGCCGTCTGCCAGGGTCTTCTCGCTGACCGAGCGCATCGTCTCCATAAGGCCCTGCGCCGTCTCCGCCTCGTCGTCGGCGACGGTTTCGACGTCGGGGCTGTAGCGAAGGTAGAAGTCACTCGCGTCGACCATGATCGTTCCTCGGGGCGGGAGCGATGGCACAACCGGGGACCGGTCACCTTCTGTCCTCACCCACTGAACATGGCCAAGGCCATCCGACCTTCACGGTTCCGAAGGCTCGGCCCGGTCGAACGCCAGCGGACGCGATCCGAACGATGGAGCACCGAGACGGGGTTAATCAGCGTCATGACGGGATCAGGTCAACTCGGTGTTCGGATGCTCATCCTCGATGCGCTCCGGCTCGCCTTCATCCATTCCGCCAATCAGACGGAATTGACTCGGCGCCGTCCCGAACTCGATCTCGAACGCCTTGCTGAACGCGCTTCGGCTGGCGTAGCCGACGGTGGCGGCGATGACCTTCACCGGCAGGTCGGTGCCGCTGAGGAGACGGGAGGCGATCCGCAAGCGGACCCGCTGGACGAACTCCATCGGACCCTGCCCGAAGGCCGCGGCGAACGCTTCGGCGAAGCTGGTCCGGCCCATGCCCGCGAGGGCCGCCAAACCCTCGACGGAGTAGTGCGCGCCCGGCTGTTCGAGCACCACCAGGACGGCGCGGGCGAGCTTTGGGTTCTGCAAGGCTGCCAGGATCGGGGGCGTGAAGTCGCTCGCCGTCAGCTGCCGACGCAGGAGGATGATGAGGCACTGCTTCATCAGCACCTCCGTCATCGCCTGTGTCGCGAGATTGGGGGTTTGAACCTCGGCGAGCATGAGATCGAAGGCGTAACGCAGCACCGGATCGGTAGGGAAGGTCTCAACCATCGGGGCCTGGAACAGCTCGAACAGCCCCATCGCACCGGTGTGAGTGTCGGCGATCTGGCCGCACACGAAGAGCGCATCGGGGCTGCCGTCGCCGGCTGTGAAGGCGATCAGGCCGTCACCATGGAGCGCGCAGTGATCCTCGGCGCGGACCTCACCGACGCAATCCTCGGCGGCGCCGAGGCTGTGCGAATGCCGAGCCGGCACGACGATGATGGTGTGTGGCGCAAAGGATCGCCACGGTCCCTGCCCAACCCGGAGGCTCCCGGTCCCGCGTAGCACGTAGTGGACGGTGATCGCCTCGAACGGGCTAAAGCCTAGGCGCCATCCGCTCTGAATGGTGCAGACGGAGAACGAGCGCAGCCGCACCGCAAGCGTGACGAGAAGGCGGTCGAGAAGATCGGCTCCCATGGTTGCGGACTATGTGTCACGGCCGGCAAAAGCTCCAACGATTTCGAGTGGTTGGGGTAGCGAAGCTGATACGCTGCTTTCGACCCAATCCAGCCGTACCAACAGCCATCAACGCTTCCCGAGCGGCCATTCGACGGATGCCTGGCAACCTCGGTTCGGGGTGATTAGACGTCCTTCTGTTGTCGACATTTCGTGGCTTGGCATCTGTCGCGTTCGACGCTACGGGCGTGATTAGGGATCACGTTGCACATGCCCAGACCGTCAAGCCTACCGCCGCATCCAGGATCTGTGCTGCGGTGTGGATGCGGTTCGCCACATATTCGAGCGCATGGCCCCCGCCGCCAGCGGTGATCAGATCCTCGCCCTTCAGCTGGATCGCGGCGGTGGAGGCCGTAACCGCCGTCGAGTCGAGCAATGACACGAGGGCGATCGGGCTCGAGTTGGTACGCGTCGTCACGCGGAGCAAGATGATGCTTGATCGAAAGCCTTATCGGACGATGGCGGCAGAGCCTCGTGCTATTGATTGCGAAGCTGCTTCGCCTTGGGGTGACATGCACGCGGAGGCGCCAGGTCTGGCTTCTCCATCTATTTCTAGAACGCCTACGGGCACGATCGCAGAAACCCGAACGATGACGGTTCATCGTCCGACCGTCGGATCAATGAAAGAGCCGGAGTAGATGACACTGCGCTATTAATTGCGCGTCGCGTATCTGGAGATTCTAACGATCGGCCTGTGGTGCCTCATCTTTTTATCGCTCCGATGATCCGTGACACTGACCGCCTCATGTATGTGGCGAAGCGCGCCGGGAAGGGCGGGGTACGAACCGAGACGTTCACAGGAAATCCCGTCACCACCTCACCAAAGTGTCGAACCAGCCGTCAGAAATGCATTGCAGCCTGATCGGTGAAAACCCGTCGCCGTTCTCGTCCGAACGGGTCACGCCGAGGGCGCCGCCGCGGTCTCCTCGACATCGCCGAGCCTACCGAGCTTGCCGACTTCGGAGGCTAGGTCCTGAAGGCTGGTGTCGCCCTTGCGCAGTACCTTGTCCGCCCCGGCGAGACGGTCGCGTTCGGCGGCGGATACGTCTCGTGCGCTCAGCACCACCACCGGCACCTCGGTGCATGACGGGATGGCGCGTAACTCGCGCAAGAAAGTGAAGCCGTCCATGACCGGCATGGTCAGGTCCAGTAGTACGATGCCCGGCCGCGCTTCAAGCACCCGTTCCAAGGCCTCGGCACCGTTGCCAGCCTCCCGTACCGCCCAGCCATTGCGTTCGAGGACGATCCGCAGCCGTTCACGCATGTCCGCATCGTCGTCGACGACCAGTACGTCGCCGGCGCCTTTCCCGAGCCGGTCGAGTACCGTTCTGAGCCGTGCCCAGTCCACCGGCTTGGGGATTGCGTCCGCCGCACCGAGGGAGGCGCTGAGCGCCGCATCAGCGACGAAGCTCACCATGACGACCGGGATGTCCCGGGTGGCCGGGTTGTCCTTCAGGGAGGCCAATACCGTCCAGCCGTCGACCTCGGGCATCATCACGTCGAGCAAGATCACCCGCGGCGCCAGGACCTGCGCTAGGTCGAGCCCGGTTCGACCGTCGGCGGCGGTACGCACCGAGAACCCCTGCCGGGTCAGGAAGCGGCCCATGAGGTCGCGCTGGCTCGCTTCGTCGTCGATGACCAGGACGAGCCCGCGTCCACCGATGCCGGGGGCGCTTCCGAGAGCGGCCTCATTCGGAATGTCTGCGGCCGCCGCCTCGGGGAGGGAAGCTGGTACGGTGAGGGTGAAACAGGTTCCGCGATCAATCTCGCTCGTCACCGAGACGTCGCCGCCGAGTAGCTGCGCGAACGCCTTGGTGAGGGCCAAGCCCAGGCCGGTACCTCCGTACTTGCGCGTGGTGCTGCCGTCGGCTTGGACGAAGCGCTGGAACAAACGCTCGACCTGATCCGCGCTCATGCCGATGCCACTATCCTCGACCGAGAGGAACAGACGGTCGCCACCCAGGGTGGACTCCCGCCGCGCTCGCAGGGTGATGGTCCCGCCCTCGGTGAACTTGGCGGCGTTCGAAAGCAGGTTGAAGAGGCATTGCCGCAGCTTGGTTGCGTCCGTCCACGCTGAACCAAGCCCATCGCCGAGGTCGAGGATGAGGCGATTTCCTTTCTTCCCGACCAGGGCATCGACGGTTCCCGCCGCGTCGCGGACGAACGTCTCGACGTCGATGTCCTCGGCGAAGGTGTCCATCTTGTTCGCTTCGACCTTCGAGAGATCGAGCACGTCGTTGATCAACCCGAGCAGGTGCGTGGCGTTTGTGCGGATCTTGCCGAGGTCTTTCAGGAAGCTTTCTTGGCCGAGCTCCTCAGCCTCCTCTTCCAGCATTTCGGAGTAGCCGATCACCGCAGAAAGCGGGGTTCGAAGCTCGTGACTCATGTTGGCGAGGAAGCTGCTCTTGGCGCGGTTGGCATCCTCGGCGCCCTCGCGAGCGGCCTCGGCGTCGCGGCGGGCATCCTCCAGCGCGACCTGGCTCACTCTCAGGCCGACGTTGGCCGCATCGAGGCGACCGAGCGTCTCCTCGCGCTCCGCCATGGTCCGGCGCAGGCCGTCGCAGACCCAAACCATCGCGCCGCCGACGACGATGTACTGCGCGAGGGCAACGATCTGTCCAGGGCTCAAGGTGAAGGTGCCGTCGGACCTGCGGAAAAACCACGCGGCGGCCACGAGCGAAACCGCAACGGCGACGACGCCCGGTCCGCGTCCGAGCGCAAGGGTCACGAGAAAGACCAGTGGCAGGTAGAGCAGAAACGGAGCAACATCGAGCGGTGCGAGGAAGCGCATTAGTGTCGCTGCCGCGACTGCTGCAACGGGCACCCCGTAGCGCGCGGCCGCCCCGATGCCGTGGCCGGAGATGGCCGCCATGAATCTGTGCATGGATCCTTCTCCTGGTACGTCTGCGCGCTGTCACGCCCCCGTAGGGATCTCGTTGGTGTGGATCATGAACCCCGCAAACGGGGCAGGGCCAAAGTCTATGGCAATCGCGCAGTCGGTCGCGTCGCGACCGTAGGCCATGACGATGCGGCCGATTCGAGGTCAAGGTTCAACGCTGTTTGACACCTTATCAGACCATGGCGGGAGAGCCCGGCGCTATTAATTGCGGAGCCGCTTCGCCGGGGGGCTTCAGGTATGTGGAGGCGCCGGGTCTAGCTTCCCCATCAGCCTCCAGAGCGTCTTGAGGGACGATCGCAGAAACCCGAACGACGATGATCCATCGTCCGACCGTCGGATCGATGAACAAACCGCTCAGATCCGGCTCACGGAGAAGGTCGCATCCTCGCTTCATCCGGCCCAGAGGATCTGGGCTGAACCTCTGGGAGATCGGGTGATGATACGCTTCAAGGCGCTCGGTGCGGCGACAGTGCTCGCGGCCGGTTTCGCCACCGCTACAGGGGTAAACGCGGCTCCATTCGGCTATGGTCCGTCTGAGTACGGGGTCGTGATCGAGCATGTGGCGGGCGGCTGTGGCCCCGGCTTCCATCCCAACCCGTGGGGTCGTTGCCGGCCGAACGACCGCGGCTACGGCGGAGGCTATGGTGGCCCGCGAGGCTTCTATAGCGATCGACCAGCCTACGGATACCGTGGTGGGTACGGCGGCTATGATCGCGGTTACCCCGAGGGTGGTCCGCGCCGGTTCTACGGCGGGTATTGATCTGACCGGAGAAGCGGTCAGGTCGGAGCCCAGCTCTGATCACGTCGGCCGCAAGCCTTACGGGAACGGGTTGGCGGTGCTGCGATGCGCCGTCGATACCCGACGATTGGAGGCTTGTAGCGGAGCTTGTCGGGGACACGGTTGAGGACGCTGATCACTGCGCGTTCTGCAGCCTGATCCAAGCGCATTGCAATCAATTGCGCAACGATCCGGGGCCGTTCAGGTCGTACGAGGTCACGGCGGAGAGCCCCGAACTGACCATTCCGATCAATCCCGTATCGAGTGTCCCAAACGCCGATTTTCCCAGCACGACCGCGAGACAGGGGCTTTTCCGAGATTTTTGAAATACCCCCGAGGGATTCACTCGAGGGGTCATCAGGAGACGCACTAGGAGAACCCTTCGTAGCTCAATCCCTATGTTCCTACGATTTCACGCATAATCCCGCTTCGAGGTTTGAAGGGGAGCCCGCTTTTTGGCCCCGAAAACCAAGCCTTCGCGCTGTCCCAAAAAGCTGTCCCAAACCTCCCGAAACAGGGGCGGGGACGGGCCTTGGGACAGGGGTACTAGCCCACCATTAAGGGGGAGTGATCGGTCCTACGAGGGCTAAAGGCGGCGTGTCTGCCTGAGTCCGATGTAGGGTGTTGCCCGGACGTGCCGCCCGCGCGCTCCGCAGGATGCTCGCTATGGCCGTCGACCCCGCGAACCTCGACACAATCGAGAAGGCCCGGACCTATCTCGCCGACGTGCGCAGAGCCGGGCGCGAGGATCTCGTCCCGGCTGCGTTTCGACGGGTGTACGAGTTGGCGGGTCGGGACGATACGATGGGTGGCACCCGGGACAGGAGACAAGCATGCCGAGCGTGAGCGCCAACGGCGGATCGAAGTGCTATTGCTTTATCGCAGTATGTCTCGTCGTCGTGATGGGGATGCCGGCCGCGGCAGTGACTCCAATCACTCCGGTGAGCGTCGAGAGCTGCGATGCGTTCCTTGCAGCCTACGCGCAATGCGTGGCCAGTCCAAGCGTGCCTGACGCCGTCCGTCCCAACATCCGCCAGGGCATCAACACCCTGCGCGAGAGCTTCCGCGAGGCACTCGCCCGCAACGAAGCCTCCCGTCCGATCGTTGCCTATCAGTGTGCCCAAGCCCACGAAAGCGTGCGCCAGAGCATGGTCGACGCCTTCAAATGCGAGTTCCCGGCTCTACCCCCCGCCTCTCAGGTTCTGCTGCAGAGCCCGCCGCCCACAGCGACAACCACGTCGACTGGTCGGGCCCCGGTGCGCCCCGCACCATCTCCGCCAAGCCTAGAGGCGCAGGAGGTGGCCAAGGTCAATGCCTATACTGAAGCCCAGAACCACCTCGTACGCTCCCACCCCTTGGCGCGGCAGCTCGCCGAGTATCGGCGGGACAACGAACGGGTGCTCAAGCTCGGCACGAAGCTCGGCGCCAACGCGTGGTACCATTTCGGCATCGTCGACTTCGACGGGGTGATCGACGAGTTGGAGAAGGCGACGGCCCTGCCCAGCGGCGTCCCAGAAGTCGACCCGCCGGCCGCCTGGTTGCTTGCGAGCTTGCGTGAGCTCAACCCCACGCTGAAGGCGCTGACCCGCTACCAGACCACTCGGGAGTTCAAGGAGGACGGGTACAAGTTCGCGCGCGAGCAGCACCCGATCCTAGTGATTAGGGTCGAGGCGGCGGCTAAGGCGATGGACGCCTACGGCACTGCGCTGTTCGAGCGCGAACTCGTTCGGGACGAGCGGCGCGCGGCAGCAATGCCGCAGGATGCGCCGGCACGCCGGCTGCTCGCCACCAGCCTCGCGCTGCGCCGGGCGGTGCAGCGTTTCGAGGCGCTTGGCCCGAGGGCGGACGTCGCCCCGTTCCTGGCCGCGCTCGGCGAGGTCGGCAACGCCAATCGGCAGCTTGGAGCGACCTTCGACGGCATGAGCCCGAAGGCGAACTCCTCGTGCACCGGCTACGCCGATACGGTGGCGAGCGTGATCGGCCACGGCCGGGACATGGCGCGGGACATCAGGGCGAAAGGCGATCCGAGCCAGCCGGCGCGGCTGTTCAACGATACCTACAATCGCTCGGTGCGTGATCTTGAGTCCTGCCAGCGATATGAGATCCGCGCCCGGCCAAGCTGAGAGCCTGCCCGCACCAAATGGGTTGTGCCCGCCTTCCCGAGACATCCGATCACCGACGGGGCACATGATCATGCGGTTTTGGAGAGGCCAAGGCGATGGCCGTCGACTTCCCCCCGTCATCCTGCTTTTCGCCTGGGTCGTCGGTGTGCCGACCCTGCTTGCAGGTCTCGGGGCTTGGGAGGTCGAGCGCGGGCACGCGACTGCCGCTAGCTACACTCGCCGGATCGTCGAGTTGCCAGTTACGTTGGTCCAATTGAGGCTTCTGGCGGCGACGGACCCCTACGCCTCGGTACAGTTCGAGGGCGCGCGCACGGCCTACGGCGCCGCATTAGCCGTCGACAAAGCGCGGGAAGCTCTAGCCGGGGTGGAGCGCGATCGACCTATCGCCATTGCCCGGGCATGGTTCCCGTACGCAACGATCGCTGGTGCCGCGCTGGCGATGCTGGCCGGCCTCCTCGCGCTGGCGGGTGCGACGGCGGCAGGTCTGTGGGCACGGCGCTCGCGCGACGCCTTGCTCACCGGTTTCGGCTTGGTGCGCCGGGCGCTTCCGGTGCTGCTCGGCCTACAGATCGTCGGGCTCAGTCTCGCCGTGCTTTGTGCAACCCTATTCGAGGCCGGGGGCCTGTGGTTCACCGAGCGGTTCTCGGCCGGCGAGGCCAAGCTGCTGCTCGGTGCACTGGTCATCGCCGGCTTGGCAGTCTGGGCCGCGATCGGTGCCGTGCGCGGCCTGCGCGGCGTGTTCGCACTGTTCACTCCCGAGCCCATTGATGTGAACGGCCGGGCCCTCGACGCCGCCGAGGCCCCCGGGCTGTGGCGCCTCGTGCGTGAGCTCGCCGCGCGCCAGGATGCGCTCGTCCCCGACGCTGTGATCGTCGGACTGACCGGCGGCTTCTTCGTGACTGAGGGCGCCGTGCGCTTGGCGCCGAATGGGATGACCCTGACCGGGCGTACTCTCTACCTGCCAGCCCCCTATCTCGGCGTCCTCGACGGGCGCGAGCTCTCCGCGGTGATCGGACACGAACTCGCGCACTTCGCGGGCGAGGATACCGCCTACAGCCGACGGTTCACCCCAATTTACGCCGGCCTGCACCGGGCGCTGTCCGCGCTCGGCGGTGCCGGGATCGGCGACGTCCTCACCCGCCCTGCCGCATATGTCGGCAACCGCAGTCTGGGTACGTTCGACGCGGCCGTGGCACACTGGAGCCGGGTGCGCGAGTTCGAGGCTGACCGGCGCGGCGCCCTCGTCTCAGGCGCGCCGCCCGCCGCCTCAGCCCTACTGCGCGTCGGAGCCCTCGGTCCGGTGGTGGGCGAGACTCTCGGATCCGCCTTCAACGCGCCGGACGCGGCGAGGGCCGACCTTGTCGCGGGCGTGCTCGACGCGATCCCCGCCGCCGGCTTCCCGGACCCGGCGTCGCATCTCGACGAACGCCAGGAACATCCGACCGACACCCACCCGCCGGACCGGCAGCGCATCGTGGCGCTCGGCGTCCCTCTCGATGGCGACCTTATGAGCCGCGCCGCCAGGCCGCTCGGCGCGGAGGACCGCGCCTGGCC
>NZ_VRUV01001119.1:0-498 GCF_008039455.1 Methylobacterium sp. WL116 | reverse complement strand
GAGGTTGCGCCAGCTCGCCTGCGGCAGGGCGACGACGAGGCGGCCGGCCAGGGCCGGCTCGGCCGCGACCAGCCGCGCGATCCCGCGCAGGAACCCGGGCTCGTAGAGCGAGAGCGGCGACAGGCCGTAGGCCACCGCCGCCTCGCTGCCGCGGCCGACGAGGTGGCGGGCGATGGTGGCGACCCGCTGCAGCATGCGCCGGTCGAGCTCGGTCGAGCGGCCGTGCCGCTCCAGCACCGGCAGGAACGCCTCCGGCGTCAGCACCGCGCCGGCGAGCCTCAGGCGGGCCAGGGCCTCGTAGGACGCGACCTTGCGCTGCGGCAGCGTCACCAGCGGCTGGAGGTGGACCTCGAGGCCGTCGCCGTCGAAGGCCGCGATCACCGCCTCGTCCTCGGTCGAGCCCCGGGCGGCCGCGTCCGCCCGGGGCCTGGATCGTATAAACAACTACCAGCCCACGAGACCGGAGCCGAGGGCGTATGCCGGGTTATGGTTGAAAAA
>NZ_VRUV01001118.1:0-498 GCF_008039455.1 Methylobacterium sp. WL116 | reverse complement strand
CCGCCGCGCCGGGATCGAGCCCGAGGCGCAGGGCGCCGGTGACCGCCTCGGCGAGGGCCGCCGCATCCGCCAGGCCGAGATTGAGGCCCTGGCCCGCGATCGGGTGGATGACGTGGGCGGCATCCCCCAGGAGCGCGAGGCGTTCGGCGCGGAAGCGCCGGGCGATGCCGAAGGCGAGCGGATGGGCGCTCGGGCCCTGCTCCAGGGCCAGCCGCCCGAGATCGGGCGTGAACCGGCGCTCGATCTCGGCCAGCACCGCGTCGGGCTCGCCCCCGAGCAGGGCGTCGACGTCGGCGGCCCGCTCGGTCCAGACGATCGAGGAGCGGTGCCCTTGCGGCCCGTCGGCCAGCGGCAGGATCGCGAACGGCCCGCTCGGGAGGAAGTGCTCGGTCGCCCGGCCCCCGTGCGGACGCGCGTGCCGGATCGTCGCGACGATGCCCGTCTGCGGGTACGACCAGCCGACCCAGCCGATCCCGGCCGCCTCGCGCAGGCGCGAGC
>NZ_VRUV01001117.1:0-499 GCF_008039455.1 Methylobacterium sp. WL116 | reverse complement strand
GGAGCCGGCGGGCGGCCTCGGTGCGAGCGGATTCCGCCTCCGCCGGGGCGATCAGCCCACGATCGAGGTCGCGCTCGATCTCGGCGAGCTGGTCCTCGTAGAACGCCGTCTCGGTGACGGTGCCGGCCGCATCGGGGACGATGGCGACGCGGCGCGACATCGGCCAGAGCAGGGCCAGGACGGCCGCGGCGGTCATGGCCGCCAGAATGAACCAGATCGCCGTCATCGCACCTTCGAAGCGGTCCCGGTTCGCGCAAGGCGAGGCCGCGGCAGCTCCATCCCTTCGATTGATAAGACGGCCCCCGCTGGAGCCGAATGGCCGTGCCGCCGATGGTAGAGAGCGGGCACGGGCGGCACGATGCCCGCCCTCGGCGTCACGGTGTCACGCAAGTTTTTCGCGATGACAAGGGCGGACGGGACGAGAGCAGACAGGGCAAGGGCGACGGGACGGGAGCGACGGGGCGGGGGCGGCCGCCGCCACGGCCGCAGGGCTCAATGC
>NZ_VRUV01001116.1:0-502 GCF_008039455.1 Methylobacterium sp. WL116 | reverse complement strand
GCGACCAGCGCGCGGGCGAGCCCGAGGCCGAGGCCCGAGGCGCCGCAGGAGACGCGGTGCCGCAAGGCGGCGCGGCCGAGGATCTCGAGGTCGGCATCGAAGATCGCGTCGGCGATGGCCGCGCCGTGGCCCTGCTTCGCCAGGGCGTCGAGGCGCGCGGCGACCGCGTCCGGACCGCGCGTCACGGTGGCGATGTCGATCAGCCCGACCGTGCCGGCGCTCTGGCGGGCCAGCACCCGCACGAGGCTTGAATCGCGCATCGGGTTGAGGGGGTGGTCCTTCAGCGGGCTCTCGGCGAGCAGCGTCGCGCCGACGAAGAGGTGACCCTGGTAGACGCTGCGCCCGGTCTCGGGAAAGGCGGGGGTGACGAGCGCGATCGGCTCGGCCGCATCCGCCCGCAGCGCGTCGAGCACCGGGCCGATGTTGCCGGCCTCGGTCGAATCGAAGGTCGAGCAGACCTTGAACAGCACGTGGCCGGCACCGCGCCGGCGCAGCCAGGCGT
>NZ_VRUV01001115.1:0-502 GCF_008039455.1 Methylobacterium sp. WL116 | reverse complement strand
CGCCCCCTTCCGGCCGGAACGGGCGCTCGACCGGCTCGGCGCTGCCGCCGAGGCCCCGCACCATCTCGGCCAGCACATGGTCGAAGGCGATGAACACCGCGTCCGCGGTGATCTCGGCCGGGATGTGCCGGTTGCCGATATGCCAGATCAGCCGCTTCAGGGCGTGGTCCGACCCGGCCCGGACCTCCAGCAGGCGCTCGGGCGCGGCCTCGACCCAGACGAGCCGCCCATCCTCCAGCGCCAGCGCGTCGCCGTCGTCGAGCACCATGGGCTCGGGCAGGTCGAGCAGGAAGGCGAGCCCGCCGACGCCGCGCATCGCCATGCGGCGGCGATGCCGGTCGCCGTGGTCGAGCACAATGCGGTCGACGATCTCGGCTCCGGCGAGAACGTCGGCGCGGATGACGCGGGTGGCGCGGATCATGGGGTCAGGACTGATCCAGCAGGTCGGGCTCCTTGGGCAGGTAGTCGAGGTCGAGCGCCTGAACGACCGTGAACGGCGGCA
>NZ_VRUV01001114.1:0-504 GCF_008039455.1 Methylobacterium sp. WL116 | reverse complement strand
AGCCGTGGGCGGCGGCGGCCTCCGCGGCGGCGACGATTTCGGGCATCGTGGCGCCGGGCCGGCCGAAGCCGATATTGGCGGCGATGGTGTCGTCGAACAGCACCACCTCCTGCGACACCACCGCGACGGCCGCGCGCAGCGACGCCAGCGTCACCCCGCGCACGTCCTGCCCGTCGATGGCCACCGTTCCGGCGGTGGCGTCGTAGAGGCGGGGCACGAGGTTCAGCAGCGAGGACTTGCCCGAGCCCGAGCGGCCGACCAGCGCCGTGGTCGAGCCGGCCGGCACGACGAGGTCGATGCCCTCCAGCGCCGGCGCGTCCGGCCGGTAGCGGAAGTGCAGGTTCCGGTAGGCGATCTCGCCCGGTCCCCGCCTCAGCGCGACGGCGGCGGGCGCCTCCCGGATCGTCGGCGCCTCGTCCATCAGCGCGAAGTAGCGGGTCAGCGCGGCGGCCGCCTCCTGCAGGATCGCGTTGAGGGTGCCGAGCGCGCGGGCCGGCTGGGCGG
>NZ_VRUV01001113.1:0-506 GCF_008039455.1 Methylobacterium sp. WL116 | reverse complement strand
GCCGTGCGAGCGCGCGCTCTCGGCCGCCTCCTGCGCGAGGCTGCGCTCGGCCGACGCCGCAGCCGAGATCGCCTTCGCCTCCAGCCCGGCCAGCTCCGCGCGGATCGCGTGGACGGGGGCGGCCGAGAACACCTGCCCGCGCACCATGCGGATGCGCAGGCAATCCCCGCTGGCGAGCCTATGCAGGGCGCTGCGGCGGGCGGCGAAGGCGGCACGCGCCGCCTCGCGCCCGGCCCCGAGCCGCGCCTTCAGCCCGGCCTCCTCGGCGAGCAGGCCGTCGAGCTTCGGTTCCAGCACCTCGGAGAGCTCGCGCAGGTAGGCGATGCGCTCGGCGGTGAGCGCCTTGATCTCCTCGGCGAGGCCGGCGGTGTCGCGCTTCTCGATCGCCTCGCGCTCGGTGGCGAGCGTACGCTTGCGGCCCTCGATCCCGTCGATCTCCTCGCGCAGGGCGTCGCAATCCTCGACGCCGCGGGCGATGCGCGCGCGGATCGCCGCCGCCGTCCGCG
>NZ_VRUV01001112.1:0-506 GCF_008039455.1 Methylobacterium sp. WL116 | reverse complement strand
GGGGTGCCCGGGCCGATGGTGCCGGACCCGGGCGTGCTGGCGGCCGGGGCTCAGGCCTCGCCGGGGGGCAGCAGCGCGAGTTCGCCGGGCTTGCGCAGGAAGGTGTCCTGCTGCGGGAAGTCCCGCCACCGGCACGAGAACACCCGGCCGTTCATGCCGATGATCTCGGCCTCCCACCACCCGTCCTCGGGTCCCTCATGGGCGAGGACGACGCTGCCGAGGCCGATCTCGTCGCGATCGCGCGGGATGAGGCTGCCGACAAAATTGTGGTCGCCGAACTTCGGCTTGGCCGGGCCGTCCGCCGCCTCCGTCGCCTGAACCGATCCGACAGGGGCCGCGGTGCCTTGATCCGGCTCGCCGGGCCCGGCTGCTTCCGGCTGCGGGGTCTCGCTGCCTTCCTTGGTCGCCGCTATCGCCGCGGCGGCGGGCTCGTCCCTGTCCTCGGGGCGTTCGGTGATGCTGAGGCCGGCGCTCTCGCCGGCGAGCGCCACGAGGCGCCCGTAGAG
>NZ_VRUV01001111.1:0-508 GCF_008039455.1 Methylobacterium sp. WL116 | reverse complement strand
CGCTTGCGGGCCCCCTGCCGGCGCCGCGCCGCCTCTCGCTGCGGACGCTGCGCGACCCCGCCGACGGCGCCATCCTCGACCGGGCGCTGATCGCCTGGATGCCGGGGCCGAGCACGGTCACCGGCGAGGACATGGCGGAGCTGCACCTGCATGGCGGCGTCGCGGTGCGGGCCGGCGTGATCCGCGCGCTCACCGCCTTTCCCGGCTGCCGCCCGGCCGAAGCCGGTGCCTTCACCCGGCGGGCCGTGCTCAACGGCCGGATGGACCTGACCGAGGCCGAGGGCATCGCCGACCTGATCGAGGCCGAGACCGAGGCTCAGCGCCGTCAGGCCCTGCGCCAGCTCGACGGCGCCCTCGGCCGGCAGGTCGCGGCCTGGCGCGACGAGGCGATCGATTGCCTGGCCGCCGCCGAGGCGGCGCTGGATTTTTCCGACGAGGGCGACGTCGACGACACGGCCCTGGATCGCGCCCTGTTCGACCGCGCCGCCCGCCTGCGTGCCGCCATCGC
>NZ_VRUV01001110.1:0-509 GCF_008039455.1 Methylobacterium sp. WL116 | reverse complement strand
CGCGTCGAGGCCGGCGGCGAGCGCGAGCGCGGCCTCGTAGACCGGCCGGTGCGGCTTGCCGGCATAGGTCACCGCGCCGCCGATCGCGGTATAGGCCTCGGCCAGCAGGCCGGCGCAGGGGATGAGCAGGCCGTCGCGCTCGACCACGAGGTCGGGGTTGGCGCAGATCATCGGCACGTCGCGGGCCCTCAGCGCGGCCAGCGTCGCCCGGTAATCCTCGGCCGTCTCGGTGGCGTCGTCGAACAGGCCGGTGTTGACCACGAGATCGCAGGCGTCGGCCGGCACCAGCGTGAGGTCGAGCCCCTCGAAGATCGGGCCGTCGCGCTCCGGGCCGAGATGGTGGATCCGCGCGCCCGGCCGCCGGGCGATCAGCTCGCGGGTGAGGTCGCCCGAGGTCAGGATCGCGTCGTAGGCGGCGCGCGGCACGCCGTAGCCGTCGAGGATGCGCTGCACGCCGGCCCAGGGGCGGGGCGCGTTCGAGACCAGCACCACCCGGCGCGGGCGCGGGC
>NZ_VRUV01000110.1:0-10886 GCF_008039455.1 Methylobacterium sp. WL116 | reverse complement strand
CTCCGATTGGAAGCCCGAACCCGCGCGGCCGCTCGCGGGCCTGCGCTTCCTCGATCTGACGCGGGTGCTCGCCGGGCCGGTGGCGACCCGGTTCCTGGCCGGCTTCGGCGCCGAGGTCCTGCGCATCGACCCGCCGGGCTGGAACGAGCCCGGCGTCGAGGCGGACGTGACGCTGGGCAAGCGATGCGCCCGGCTCGACCTTCGCCGCGAGGCCGACCGCAACCGGTTCGAGGCGCTGCTCACCGGCGCCGACATCCTCGTGCACGGCTACCGGCCCGAAGCGCTCGACCGCCTCGGCTACGGCGCCGCGGCACGGCGTGCCCTCTCGCCCGGGCTGATCGACGTCAGCCTCGACGCCTACGGCTGGACCGGCCCCTGGGCCGGACGCCGCGGCTTCGACAGCCTGGTGCAGATGAGCTGCGGCATCGCGGAGGCCGGGCAGGCGTGGCGGAACGCCGACCGGCCGGTGCCGCTGCCCGTCCAGGCCCTCGACCACGCCACCGGCTACCTTCTGGCCGCCGCCGCGATCCGCCTCCTTGAGCGACGTTTGCGCGACGGGCGTGCCGGCGCGGCGCGCCTTTCGCTGGCCCGGACGGCACGGCTGCTCCTCGACGCCGAGCGGACGGGCTCGATGGAGGCGTTCGCGCCGGAAGCCGACGACGACTTCGATGCCGGCGTCGAGGCGACGCCGTGGGGCCCGGCCCATCGCCTGCGCCCGCCCCTGGCGGTCGCCGGCGCGCCGGTCCGATGGTCCCTGCCCGCGCGCCGCCTCGGCACCGACCGCCCCGCCTGGACGTGACGCGGCGGATTGATCGCCGGTTGCAGGGCGCTAGATCGGTGCACGTGGGATGGATCGGTCTTGCGGCGCACGGCGCCCGCGACCGCAAGGGGCACGATCGCGAGGCATGACCGTTCCCACTCGTGGCGTCAGGTGTTTTCAGATAGCCCCTCGTTCAGCACCCTTCCCTCCCCCCTCTGCGGGGGAGGGTGGCCCGCGCAGCGGGTCGGGAGAGGGGAGCGCCGCATCAGGCACTGTCGCTCCCCTCTTCCGACCCTCGCTGACGCGAGGCCCACCCTCCCCCGCAGAGTGGGGAGGGAAACGCGCGTGTTCGGAGCGGTATCACACCAGCATTCTTGACTATGCCTGGCGCAACGCATTGGCTCGCATCGCCGGAGGGCTGCTCAAATCCCCTCGGCATCGCGCCGCCTTCGCCCTCCTGGCGACCACCCTCCTCCTCGCCACGCCCGCACACGCCGTCCCCTCCGACGGCGCCACCGAGACCGTCGAGCAGGCGTTGTGCCGACTGATCGAGGGATCGGCGCGGGCGCGCGGGCTGCCGGTGCCGTTCCTGACGCGATTGATCTGGCGCGAGAGCGCGTTCCGCGTCGGCGTGGTCAGCCCGGTCGGGGCGCAGGGCGTCGCCCAGTTCATGCCCGGCACGGCGCGCGAGCGCGGGCTGGCCGATCCGTTCGACCCCGAGCAGGCGATCCCGCATGCCGCCCACCTGCTGGCCGACCTGAAGCGGCAGTTCGGCAATCTCGGTCTGGCCGCGGCCGCCTACAACGGCGGCCCGGGCCGGGTGACGAGCTGGCTTTCCGGCAGCGGCGGCCTGCCCGCCGAAACCCGCGCCTACGTGCTCGCGATCACCGGCGCGCCCGCCGTGGACTGGCGCGGCGGCGCATCCCGGATCGAGATGGGGCCGCCGGAAGGGGGCGGGGCCAAGAGCACTGACGCCAAGAGCGCTGACACCAAGAGCGCTGAGGCCAAGAGCGCTGAGGCCAAGAGCGCCGAGACCAAGCCGGGCGAGGCCAAACCCGGCGGGACGAAGCCCGCGGACGCCCGGGTGCCCGCGTCGGCGAAGGCCGAGACCGCACCCGAGCCGGCGCAGACCTGCCTTCAGGTCACGGCCGCCTTGCGCATCCCGTCGCGCGGCGACCGCTTCGCCATCGGCCCCAACGAAGGGCCGGCCGCGCCGTGGGGCATCCAGCTCGCCGGCAACTTCTCGAAATCGCTGGCGCTGGCGACCTTCTCCCGGGCGCGCGCCACGTACGCCAAGGTGGTCGGCGAGGTCCGCCCGATGATCATCGGCACGCGCCTGCGCAATCGCGGCACCCGCGCGTTCTACCGCATCCGCATCCCGGCCGAGAGCCGGCAGGCGGCCGACGGGCTGTGCGGCCGGATCCGCAGCGTCGGCGGCGCCTGCATCGTGCTGCGCACCTGACGCGTCGACGGAGTTCGGCGCGATCCGGTCATGAATCCGCCCCGAGCCGCATGCATCTGGCCTTTGCGGCCCAATCGGACATCGAATGACACGAATCCTCACGGCTCTCGCCAGCCTGGCATGCCTCGCGCTCGCCGCAATCGGCATCGCCGCCTGCTCGCCGCTCGCCCTGTTCGATGCGATCGGCCCGCGGGATTCCGGCGGCCGGCAGGTGCTGCGGGACGAGCCGTTCGGCGAGGGCCCGCGGCGTCGCCTCGACGTCTACGCGCCCGTGAACGCGCCCGAGAACGCGCCGGTGCTGGTGTTCTTCTACGGCGGCTCCTGGCAGAACGGCTCGAAGGCGGATTACGCCTTCGTCGGACAGGCGCTCGCCGCGCAGGGCTTCGTCACCGTGCTGCCGGACTACCGGCTCTATCCCGAGGCGCCCTTCCCCGGCTTCCTCGAGGACGGCGCAGCCGCCGTCGCCTGGGTCCGCGACAACATCGCAACCTATGGCGGCGACCCGCGCCGCATAGTGCTCACCGGGCACTCGGCCGGTGCCTACAACGCGGTGATGCTCGGCCTCGACACCCGCTACCTCAAGGCGGCCGGGGTCGACCCGAAGGTGATCCGTGCGGTCGCCGGCCTGTCCGGCCCCTACGACTTCCTGCCCTTCGACCAGGACACCTCGCGCAAGGTATTCGGCCAGGCGCCGGACCCGCGCGCGACCCAGCCGGTGACCTTCGCCGGCCCGAGCGCGCCGCCCGCCTTCCTCGCGACCGGCGCCGACGACACGATCGTCCGCCCGCGCAACACCCAGAGCCTCGCCGAGGCGCTGCGCAACGCCCGCGTGCCGGTGCAGGAGCGGATCTATCCCGGGCTCGACCACGCCGACACCCTGCTCGCGCTCTCCGTCACCTTCCGGTCGAAGGCGCCGGAGCTCGCCGAGATGGCGGCCTTCCTCCGGACGCAGGCGGCGAGCCGGCAATCGATGACGATCGGGCGGCGCTGATCGCTCCGTCAAGGTTACCCGCAATCGGACGAGACCGCGGGCAGGTTCGGGGCGACGGCGTGCTCCGTCCGGACTATGATGGTGCGCGGTTCCAGACCGCGGATGGCCGGTGAGGGCGGGTTCGTGTCAGCGGCGCACGGCATCAGGGCTGAAGCGGCCGTCAGGCGATCGCGATCGCTGCCGGGACGCGACATCCCGGACGCCGTCCGCCTGCCGTTCGTCACCGTCGTGCTGGTCCTGCTCTGGAACCATCTCTGGTTCAGCGACCTCGCCAACCGCAGCCTCCTGAGCGACCCGGAAACCGGCAGCCTCTTCACCCAGGCGCTGTTCGTCATCCTCGGCACGGCGATGCTGATGGTGCTCGGGCGGCTCGGCTTCGCCAGGCTGCGCCCCCTCGCCTCCTGGCCGCTGCTGCTGCTCGGCGGCTGGCTCGGCATCACCACCCTCCTCTCCACCGACCCGATGCTGTCGATCCGCCGGATCGTGCTGTTCGGCATCGTCGCGCTGCTCGCCGCGGGCGTTCTCGTGGTCGCGCGCAACGGGCGCCAATTCGCCACAGCGCTGGCGCTCGCCGCCGGCATCGTGCTGGCCGCGAGCTATCTCGGCGTCGCGCTCGTCCCCAACCTCACCATCCACTCGGCCTTCGACGTCACCGGGGAATACAACCACATCGGCCTGTGGCGCGGGATCTTCACCCACAAGAACGAGGCCGGCTCGGCGATGTCGATGATCGCGGTCTGCGGCCTCTACGTCGCCGCCGTGATGCACCGGGGCCTGGGCTGGACCATCACGGCGGGGGCGCTGGTCTTCATGGTCTTCGCCGGCTCGAAGACGCCGCTGGCCGTGCTGCCCCTCGTCCTGCTGGTCTCGGTCCTGTGCAGCCGTCTGCGCGGGGGGACGATGCGCGGGCTGCTGCTCGTCGGCCCCGTGGCGCTGCTCATCGTCGCGACCATCGGTTCGGTGCTGCTGCCGCCGATCCGAACGGTGCTGGACGCGATCATTCCCGATGCGACCTTCACCGCGCGCAACGAGATCTGGGCCTTCGCGATCGAGCACGTCGTCGTGCACCCGATCCGCGGCTGGGGCTACGGCGCCTTCTGGTTGACCGACCGCACCGTCTACGGCGGCGGCGCCGACCCGGGCTCGGACTGGGTGCAGACCGCGACGCAGGCGCACAACTCCTTCCTCGACGCCGCACTGATCATGGGCTTGCCCGGCGCGCTGCTGCTCCTGAACGCTCTCGTCGTGGCCCCGATCCGCGACCTGCAGCGGGCCAGCGCCGGGCGGCCGCTCGACGCTCAGACGCTGTTCTTCCTGCGCATCTGGATGCTGGCGGTGATCTCGGCCTCGTTCGAGAACGTGCTGCTGAACGCCAACACCGTCCTGTGCGGCATGACCATGCTCGCGGTGTTCGGCCTGCGCCTGCGCACCGCCTACCGCCCGGTCGCCTGACCCGAACGCGACGGCGGCGGTTGCGGCCCGGGACAGGCGGGGCGCGACGCCCTATGTCGATGGGATGATCGATTTCCAGACCGTCGGCGACCTCTGCAACGCCCACCACATCGCCGAGGAGGAGGTCGACGCCGCGGTGGCCGCCTACCTCGCCGACCCGCTGCCGCCGATCTTCGTGTTCCGGCAGGGCTATCGGCTGAACCTGATGAAGGCGGTGCGCAACCACCAGGGCGCACGGGTCTTCATGGAGCGCGAGGATGTCGGCATCGCGCTGAAGCGCCCGTTCGTCCGCGCGGCGATCCTGCAGGCGCGGCCGAAGGGCTGAGCGATCACGCTCAGTCCGGCAGCGCGAACACCACCAGCGCGTCGCCGGTGCCGAAGCCGGACGCCTTGGTGAAGGACGAGCCGCCGGCCGCCACCGCGACGTACTGCTTCCCGTCGAGGCTGTAGGTGATCGCCGGGCCGCTGATGCCGGCGCCGCACTGGAACCGCCACAGGATCTCGCCGGTGCCGGCATCGTGCGCGTCGAGATGGCCGTCCTCCTCGCCGGAGAAGACCAGGCCGCCCGCCGTCGCCAGCGTGCCGCCGGCAAGCCGGCTCTCGGACCTCACCGACCAGGCGATGGTGCCGCCCTGGGCGAGGTCGACCGCCGTGAGCGTGCTGAAGCTCGGCTCGCCCTTCGCCTCGCCGGTCTCGGTGTAGCGGATCTCCGGCCGTCCGGGGCCGCCGGGCACGGTCTTGACGGTGTAGGTGGTCGCCCCGTGCCGGACCTGTGCGAAGGCGAGGCCGCTTGCGGCATCGTAGGCCGTCGGCGGCCAGGACACGGCGCCGAGGGGTCCCGGCGCGACCACGGTGCCTTCCGCGGTCGGGGGAGCGAACAGGTTCTTCTGCGCGATCAGCGGGGCCGAGCGCTCGAGCAGCCGGCCCGTGGCGCGGTCGTGGACGTAGATCCAGCCGGTCTTGCTGGCGGAGGCGACCGCCTTCACCGGGCCGTCCTTTCCGTTCAGGTCGAGCAGGAACGGCGGGCTCGCCACATCGTAGCCCCACTCGTCGTGCGGCACCTGCTGATAGTACCACCGCAGCGCGCCGGTCTTCGCGTCGAGCGCCACGAGGCTCATCGTGTAGAGGTTGTCGCCCGGCCGCGAGAGCCCGAAATTCTGCGGCGCCGGGTTGCCGGTGCCGAGATAGATCAGGCCGAGATCCGGGTCGAAGGCCGGGGTCATCCAGAGCGATCCGCCGCCGACCCGCCATGCCTCTCGGTTGGCCGGCGCTGCCGCCTTCTCGGCGGCGACGTCGCGATGCAGCGGGACGCCGTCGGCGGTTGTCTCGACGTATCCGCCCTCCCAGCCGTCGGCCTTGGTGACGTACCAGCGCCAGCGTTCTTCGCCGGTCTTCGCGTCGTAGGCGGCGAGCCACCCGCGGCGCCCGTAGCCGCCCTCGATCCCGACGACCGAGCCGCCGTCGAGGCCGCCCTTCTCGTCCTCGACATGGAGCCCGTAGCCGGCGCCGCTCACCCCGACGATGACGAGACCGTCGGCGACGAGCGGCGGCATCTTGAAGCCGAGGCGGCTCGAGCCCTGCACCGGCTTGCCGCCGAGCTGCGCCGTCAGCCCCGATGCGGTCTCGGACTCGCCTTCCTCCGGGCGCACGGCCTCGTGGTCCCACACGACCTTTCCGGACTTGGCGTCGAGCGCGATCACCCGCCCGTCCATCGTCGCCTGGAACACGAGGCCGTCGGAGACGGCGACGCCGCGGTTCGAGGGCGGCCCGAAGATCTTCTCGGTGCGCGGCTTGTGGGTGTAGGTCCACAGCACCCGGCCGGACTTCGCGTCGAGCGCCGCGACGTTGTTCTGCGTGGTCGAGAGGTAGAGCGCGCCGTCGACCATCACCGGCTGGGCCTGGAAGTAGCCGGTCACCCCGGTCTGGAACATCCAGGCCGGCCGGAGCCGCCCGACGTTGCTCCGGTCGATCGCCGAGAGATCGGAGAAATTCCGGTTGGAATGGTCGTGCCCGAAGGTCGGCCACTCGCCGGCGGGCTCGGCGGCCCGCGCCGGCAGGGCGAGCGCAAGGAGCGCCACGGCGGCAACGGTCGATGTCGTCCTGGATGAACGCGGCACGCCGGCTTCCTCCCGCTCGGCGCGCAGGGCCGAGATGATTTCTTCTGGTTGCAGCCGGTAAGCGTTATCCCGCGAACTGTCGAACCGGACGAACGTCGCCGGCGCATCGATCCGCGGCCGCACCGGATATCAAAGGGCGTTCGCTCAATGCCCCGCCGGCGCGTCGCCGCCGCGCTCGACCCGCTTGAGGATCATCGCCAGCGGCACCGCCGAGGCCGAGACGAGGCAGAGCGCCCAGAACACGTCGATGTAGGCGAAGAACGCCGTCTGCGTCGCGAGCTGCTGCCCGATCCAGGCGGTGGCCTGCCCCTGCGCGTCGACGCCGGGAGTGCCGTGCACCGTGAAGTACTGCGTCGCCTGCCGCATGGTCTCCTGGTAGGCCGGGCTCGTGGTGGTGACGCTCTCCGACAGCCGGCTCTGATGGAACTGGCTGCGATAGGCCAGGATGTTTTGCGCCAGCGACACGCCCATCGACCCGCCGACGTTGCGGGCGACGTTGATCAAGGCCGAGGCCTGGTCGGTCTGCGACTTCTCGATGCCCTCGTACGAGGCGGCGGTGATCGAGATGAAGATCATCGGTAGGCCGATGCCGATGTAGATCCGCGACCAGGCGAAGAACCAGAACGTGGAATCGCCGTAGATTCGGGTCAGGTCGTACATCGCCAGCGCCACGATCGTCGCGCCGGTGGCGATCAGCCATTTCGGCTGGAAGTAGCCGGACACCTGCCCGATCACCAGCATCATCGCCACGGTGACGAGGCCGCCTGGCGCCAGCACGAGCCCCGAGATGGTGGCGGTGTAGCCGTAATAGTCCTGCGTGATCTGCGGGATGAACTGCGTCGTCGCGATCAGGATCGCGCCGGTGGCGAGCATGACCAGGAAGCAGGAGCCGAACTGGCGCTTGCCGAGCAGGCGCAGGTCGACGGCCGGGTTCTTCGCCCTCAGAAGCCACGGGATCATCGCGACGAACGACACCACGGCGAGAACACCGAAGACCTGGATCAGCGGCGAGCCGAACCAGTCCTTGCGCTGGCCCTCGTCGAGGCAGACCTCGAGCGAGCCGAGGAAGGTCGCCACCAGGAGGAAGCCGACGATGTCGAACCGGATGCCCTTCTTCCGCAGCGCCTTGCGCTCCTTCACCGCGGCTTCGGAATCTTCCAGAAGCCACCACATCAGCGCCAGCGCGATCACGCCCACGGGGCCGTTGATCAGGAAGCACCAGTGCCAGGAGACGTTGTCGGACAGCCAGCCGCCGAGCGTCGGGCCGACGACCGGCGCGACGACGATCGCGAGCCCGTAGAGCGCGAAGGCTTGGCCCCGCTTGGCGGGGGGGAACGAGTCGGCGAGGATCGACTGCGCCAGGGGCGCCATGCCGCCGCCGCCGAGCCCCTGGATCACGCGGAACACGAGCAGCGAGTTCAGGTCCCAGGCGAAGCCGCAGGCGATCGAGGCGACGGTGAACAGCGCGACGCTGGCGATGAAGAACGCCTTGCGGCCGTAGCGCTTGGCCAGGAAGCTCGATGCGGTGAGCGCGATCGCGTTGGCGACGAGGTAGCTCGTGACCACCCACGCCGCCTCGTCCGGCCCGACCGCGAGCCCGCCCGAGATATAGCGGAGCGCGACGTTGGCGATGGTGGTGTCGAGCACCTCCATGAAGGTCGCGAGCGCGACGACGAGCGCCACCGCCCACGGGCTGTGGCCGCCCGCGGTGCGCGGCAGGCCGCCGGACGTCGCCTTTGCCTTTCCCGCATCCTTGCCGCCGGCCTTGCGCGAACCGCCGCCCGCCGCGGCGGCCCCGGCGCTCATCGCACCCGCACCGTCGGCACGATCGACATGCCGGGGCCGATCGACACGTCCTGCGGCCATTCGTCGACGACGATCTTCACCGGGACGCGCTGCACCACCTTCACGTAGTTGCCGGTGGCGTTCTGCGCCGGCAGCAGGCTGAAGGCGGTGCCCGAGCCGGGCTGAACCGAGGCGACCTTCCCGTTGATCTTGCGGTCGGGATAGGCGTCGATCTCGATCCTCACCGACTGGCCCGGGCGCATATCGGTGATCTGCGTCTCCTTGTAGTTGGCGACGACCCACTTCTCGTCGGGCACGAACATCGCCAGCGATTGGCCGGCCTGAGCGTACTGCCCGACCGCGCCGGTGAGCTGCACGACCCGGCCCGGCTGCGCCGCCGTCACCGTCGTGTAGCCGAGGTTGAGCACGGCCTGCGCCGCCTGCGCATCGGCGTTGGCGAGGCTGGCCTCGGCCGATGCCCGCTGCGCCTGGAGCGAGCCGATCTGCTTCTGCGCCTGCACCACGCTGGCGTTCGCGCTCGTCAGCGCGGCCTGGCGCTGCTCGAGGGTCGAGGTCGAGGACTGCGATTGCTGCACGGTGCCGGCGCCGCGGCTGGCGAGATCCTTGTAGCGGGCGGCATCCGCCTTCGCGAAGTCGAGCGCCGCCTGGTTCTGCGTCACCTGCGCCTTGGTGACGTCGATCTGCGCCTTCTGCGCCTCGACCTGCGCGTCGACGTTCTGGATCGACGCCTTGGCCGAGGCGATCTGCGCTTGGGCCTGCTCGAGGGCGACCTGATAATCGCGCCGGTCGATCTGGAACAGGGTCGCGCCGGTGTCGACGTGCTGGTTGTCGGTGACCGAGAGCGCGACGACGTAGCCGGACACCTTCGGCGCGATCGAGAACTGGCGCGCGTCGACGAAGGCGTCGTCGGTGGATTCGTAAGGGTGCAGGTAGATCTGCCAGTAGAAGAACCCGGCGATCCCAAGGAGCACGATCGCGATCCCGCCGAGGACGAACCACCACGGATGGCGCTTGAGGATACCCGGCCGGTTCTCGTCGTCCTCGCCCTCGGACGACGCGTCCTGATCGGGCTCGGCCTTGCTCTCGTCGGCCTCGTCGCCCGCAGGAGGATCCTTCTCCTGCGGCTTGAGATCGATGATGTCGCGTCGGTCGGGCGCCTCCCGGTCGTCGGGGCGCGTCTGCGGGTCCAGGGCCGTCGCCTGGCGCTGATCGTCTAGCATCGAAAAGAAACCGCCTGCGCCCGCGCCGAACACTGCCGAAGCGGCCGGAGCGAACGAATAACCCGCCTCACCGACTAAAAAGGCGATGCGACGGCAAAGTTCCGCTGCGCTTCGCCGCGCCGTTCGCCCCCGCGGAACAGGGCCGAGGGGAACGGGTGTTGCGGTGCGGCGTTTTCGCGCCGGAGTACCGTACCGATCACCAGCGAGCCGATGCGATGGCCCTCTTCTCCCGAACCCATCCGACCGGCGTCCCGCTCGTTGGGACCGCGCGCCTCGACGCGATGAGCCGGACGCTGGCGCGCAACTGGTGGCTCGTCGCCCTGCGCGGCGTCGTCGCCATCCTGTTCGGCGTGATGGCCTTCGTTGCGCCGGCCGCCTTCGTCCTGTCGCTGGTGTGGTTCTTCGCCGCGTACATGGTCGTCGACGGCGTGTTCGCGATCGTCGCCTCGGTCCGGGCGGCACAAGCCCACGAGCGCTGGGGCTTCCTGCTGATCGAGGGCCTGCTCGACATCCTGGTCGGCGTCGCGGCCTTCTTCGTGCCCGGCGCCGCCGTCTGGGCCTTCGTCCTGCTCGTCGCGATCTGGGCGATCGTCACGGGCGCGCTCATGATCGCGGCCGCCTTCCGCCTGCATCTGCATTTCGGACGCTGGTGGCTCGGCCTCGGCGGACTGGTCTCGATCCTGTTCGGTGCGGTGCTGCTCGTCGAGCCGGGCATGTCGGCGCTGGTGCTCACTTGGTGGCTCGGCGCCTACGCCGTCGCCTTCGGCGTCCTGCTGGTCGTCCTCGGCTTCCGCCTGCGCGACCGCCACGAGGCGGCCGGCTCGCCGATGCCCTTCCGCCACGGCGTCTGAGAGACCGGACGTCCCGGCGGACGCCACACGGCATAGCTTCGCTCCGCCCGATCGTTCTAGAACGGCAGCGCCGGCGGAGCTGTGGCGTCGCACGGGCCGCCGTTCAGGAACACGATGCCTCCACCCGATTCGGATCGACGCCCCCCCGACGACGCCTCGCCCGATGCCGGTGCCGCGGCGCGGGAGGCGGCTGCCGCCGCCAAGGTGCTGGCGCGCCAGCTCGGCAT
>NZ_VRUV01001109.1:0-511 GCF_008039455.1 Methylobacterium sp. WL116 | reverse complement strand
CGCGCCTCTGCGTAGCGGCTCGTCGCCGACGTCGCGCCAGCCGTGGCGGGCGGGATCGACGAGGACCGGCCCGGGCAGGCGCCCGCCGTAGCCGCGGCTGAGGAAGGCGGGCGTCCGTCCGAGGTCGCGCAGCAGCGCGGCCAGGGCGATCGCGCTCGGGGTCTTGCCGGCGCCCCCGAGGGTGAAGTTGCCGAGGCACAGGACCGGGCACTCCGCCCACGCGCCGGGCCGGTCCATGCGGGCGGCGGTGTGGCGGCCGTAGGCGCGCCCGAGCGGCGCCAGCAGACGTGCGGCCGGATGGTCCGAGCCGTCCTGCCAGAAGCGCGGCGGGCGCATCAGCCGTGGTGGAAGGCGGCGAGCTTCATCTGGGCGATGAAGGGGTCGAGCACCGCCAGCGTCCGCTCCACCGCGCCCTCGAACGGCACCAGGGCGCGCTGCCCGGCCCGGGTCATCGCGTCGATGCGGTCGGGGGCGGCCATCAGGTCGGCCAGCGTCGCGGCGAGCTCGGCGG
>NZ_VRUV01001108.1:0-513 GCF_008039455.1 Methylobacterium sp. WL116 | reverse complement strand
GGCGAACCACCGGTCCGATCCGCGCGGCGGCACCACCAGGGTCGCGCCGGTCGCGTCGGCGATCGTGTCGACCGCCTCGCCCATCGCGGCGGCGACGATCACGGCGTCACCCACGAGCCCGGCGGCCACGCCTCCGACGAGGGCGCCCAGGGTGTCGGCCAGACGGTCGATCGCATCGGCATCGCCGGGGTCGGCGACATGAACCAGGGCGGAGATCATGGCCGCGCATACCGTATTTTCGCCGGGCGCGGGCAGGCCGGCTCGACGCGGCGGCCCAGCGTTGCACCACAGCCACAAAGCCCGAGAAACTGCCTAAAATCGAGGCGTATCCGACCGGCCTCGTTCCTGTTATGTTCCATGTGAAACACGCTTCCGCCGGGGTGCTGCCAGTCCGATGTCCACACCCCGTCCTCCGCTCGGCGCCGAATCCACGCCGCGACGCCGGCTCGCCGCGACGTCGGAAACGCTGCGCGGCCGGGGCGCCACCGCCAACCCGGGCGGGCGCTTCGAGGC
>NZ_VRUV01001107.1:0-514 GCF_008039455.1 Methylobacterium sp. WL116 | reverse complement strand
GCGCCACCCACCAGGCCCTCGGGCTCGAGGACGCGCGCAACCTCCACATCGCGCAGGCCGCCCCGCGGGCGCCCGAGCCGGCGGACGACGCGGAGGAGGCGTGGGCGTGATCCGCATCCTCGCAGCCCTCGTCGCCCGCGACTTGACGCTGGCCTCCCGCGTCGGCGGGTCGGGCATGCTGTCGCTGGTCTTCTTCCTGATGATCGTGGCGCTGGTGCCGTTCGCCCTCGGGCCGGACCTCAACCTGCTTTCGCGGATCGGCCCGGCCATCCTCTGGCTCTCGGCGGTGCTGGCGACGCTGATCGGCCTCGACCGGCTGTTTCAGGCCGACGAGGAGGACGGCTCGTTGGACCTGATGACCGCCGCGCCGGTGCCGCTCGAGCTCGTGGTGCTGGCCAAGGTGATCGCGCACTGGATCACCACCGGGCTGCCCCTGGCGCTGGCCTCGCCGCTGTTCGGCCTGCTCGTCGCGCTCGACGGGACCGCCATGGCCGCGACCGCCCTGACGCTGCTC
>NZ_VRUV01001106.1:0-520 GCF_008039455.1 Methylobacterium sp. WL116 | reverse complement strand
GCTTCGGCGCGCTCGGCACCCCGCCGGCCTCGGCCACCGCGGTGCCGGCCGACTACGCCGACCGCGCCTCGCCGGAGCACCCCCCGGGCTTCTACGGTCCCGCCGACGGCGGCACCGCGGTGAACGCCCTGCGGACCGAAGACCGCCTCAGGGCGCTCGACCTCGCGCCACTGAACGGAGCCCGCACCGGGACGCTCGCCGGTGCCGAGACCCTGGACCTGCGCCCGAGCCTGTTCACGCTGGCGCAGCATGTCGATGAACAGGCCCGACAGCGGCAGGTTCGACCACGTCGTGTCGGCGGTGACGTGGAACAGCACCACGAGCCCCTGCCCGCGATGCTCGGCGGTGACGATCGGCGTTCCGTCCTGCAACGAGGCCCAGGTGCGGCCGGGCAGGTCGCCGTCGGGCTCGGCCAGGATCTGGCGGCGCACGCCGATGTCGGCAGGCGGCGCCAGGCCCGCGAACGGGCTCTCGGGCGCGAACGGCGCCAGCGTCTTCGGGCTGTCCCACGAGAGGGTGC
>NZ_VRUV01001105.1:0-526 GCF_008039455.1 Methylobacterium sp. WL116 | reverse complement strand
GGACAGCCCGACCCGCTCCAGCGCGTGGGCGACGCGGGCGCGGCGCTCGGGCCTGCGGACGCCGTCGAGGCCGAAGCCGACATTGTCGGCCACCGTGAGCCAGGGCAGCAGGCGCGGCTCCTGGAACACCAGGCCCACGCCGGGATGCGGCGCGGCGATGGCCTCGCCGTCGAGCGTGATCGTGCCGGCGCTGCCGCGGTCGAGGCCGGCGATCAGCCGGAGCAGGGTGGTCTTGCCGCAGCCCGAGCCGCCGATCAGCGCGACGATCTCGCCGGCCGCCACCGACAGGTCGATGCCCGCGAGCGCCTGCGTGCCGTCGGCATAGGTCTTGGAGAGGCCTTGGATGTCGAGCACGGTGTCCGCCGAGGTCCTCTTGTCGCCTGTCGTGTGCATGCCATAGGGCGCGAGGCGCCGCCATGCTACGTCGGCGCCTCGCGCGGCCGCGCGAGGCGATGGGGTGGACCCGTGATCAGGCTCGTTCTTCCGGTGCTCCTCGCCCTCGCGGCCCCGGCCGCCGCCGCCGACC
>NZ_VRUV01001104.1:0-526 GCF_008039455.1 Methylobacterium sp. WL116 | reverse complement strand
GCCCGCAGGCGGCGGGCGCGCCGAGGTCGGCGAGGCGCCCGGCCTTGCGCCACGTCACCGCCAGCCCGATCGCGGCGACGAGGGCGAAGCTGACGATCTCGATGGTGTTGCCGGCCCGCGTCATTCCGGCGGCGGTGGCGCCGAGCACGAGGCGGCCGGTCCCGACGATCGCGATCGCCACCAGCGCCTGCAGGATCGCGGCGGCGAAGCTCAAGCCGAAGCCGCGGCGCAAGGCCCGCTCGCCGGCGAACAGATAGCCGGCGATCACGGCCTTGCCGTGCCCGGGGCCGGCGGCGTGGAAGATGCCGTAGGCGAAGCCGAGCGTGACCAGCGGCATCCAGTCGCCGCCGCCCTTGATCGCGGCGAGCGCGGCCTGAAGGCTGCGCGAAAAGCTCGACTGGATCGCCAGGAGCCAGCCGTCGAGCCCGGTCGCCGACGGCGCGGCCTCGCGGAAGCCGATGCCGAAGGGCGAGCGCGGCGGCGGCGCGGAGAGACCGGGCGCCGCGAGCCAGACCAGGCCGGCGAG
>NZ_VRUV01001103.1:0-526 GCF_008039455.1 Methylobacterium sp. WL116 | reverse complement strand
GCTCAAGCCCCCGCTCAAGCACCCCCTGCCGCAGCGAGGGGCGCCACCCAGACGCTCGGGGTCCGGCGCGTGCTGTTCGTCACGCGGCCCTCGGACGGCTTCGGCGACGCCGACCCGCGCGCCGCGAGCCCCTTCCTGCCGAGCGAGAAGGTCATCACCTACATGGAGCCGATCGGCGAGACGCTGGTGCCGGTCGCCGGCGGCGACGTGCGGTTCGGCTTGGTCGTCGACTACGCGCTGCAGACCAGGGGCGGCGCGATCCTCGCCGGCCAGAAGGCCGTGATCGACCGGGAGTTCACCGCCGGGAAGGACGCCCTGCTGGACGGCTCCCCGAAGTTCTCCTTCCACGTCACCCTGGGCATCACCGGCGTCGACCCGGGCGAGTACGTCCTCGCCTTCACGCTGCGCGACAAGTTCAGCGACCGCACGACCCAGATCGAGCGGCTCCATGTAGGTGATGACCTTCTCGCTCGGCAGGAAGGGGCTCGCGGCGCGCGGGTCGGCGTCGCCGAAGCCGTCCGAGGGC
>NZ_VRUV01001102.1:0-534 GCF_008039455.1 Methylobacterium sp. WL116 | reverse complement strand
CGCCACGGCGAGGACGAGGGCCGTGCGCAAGGTCTCGACGATGGCGGGCGCCGCCAGCGGCAGCTCGATCCGCGTCAGGGTCTGACGGGCGGTGAGCCCGAGCGCTTTGGCGGCCTCGCGCGTCTCCGCCGGCACCGCCTCGAGGGCGCCGACCGTGCCGCGGAGCGTCGGCATGATGCCGTAGAGCACCAGGGCCAGCAGGGTCGGCGGGCCGCCGAAGCCGAGCACCGGCAGGGCGAGCGCGACCACGACCACCGGCGGCACCGCCTGCGCCGCGGCGGCCAGCGTATCGATCCCGCCCCGGACCGAGGCCGCGCCGGGGCGGGTCGCGAGGATCCCGAGGCCGATTCCCGTGATCGCGACGAGGACGAGGCCGGTCCCGGCGAGGATCAGGTGGTGCAGGGCGAGCGCACCGAGATGGTCGAGCGGCAGCGCCCGCCGCGGCGTCTCGCCGAGCGCCGAGACGATCGCCGCGGCGACGGTCGGATGACTGAAGCACGCGAGCACGAGGCCGGCGGCGCCGGCTCCGAGGGC
>NZ_VRUV01001101.1:0-534 GCF_008039455.1 Methylobacterium sp. WL116 | reverse complement strand
GGCGCGCCATCAGCGGCGCGCCGCCGGCACCGGTGCCGATCACCACCGCATCGACGACCTCGTCGGTCGCGTAGCGCGTCATGGAATCGAGGTTCATCGTCCGTCCCCACCCTGCGCGACGGGCTCCCAGCCCTCGCGCTCGCCCAATCCGATCTTGGTGAAGCCCACCGGCCGGGCCCCGTCGCCGCCCGCACCGATGCCGGAGAACCCGATCCAGGCGAGCGCCGCCGGATGGGCGAGCCAGGTGCGCACCACGTCGGCGCGCAGGTCCCCGAACCAGACGGTCAGCTGCTCCGGCGCGAAGCCGAGCGCCGATCCGCCCGGCAGGACGCCCTTCTCGATCGCCCGGAGCAGGTCGTCCTGCGCCGCGCCGTCGAGGGCGAGGAAGCGCCGACCGTCGGCGCCCGCCGCAGCGTCGAGGCTGCGAAGCGCGGTCCTGTAGGCCGAGGCGTCCGGCGGCAGGGCGGAGAACCGCCAGCCGTCGCCCCGGCCGCTCGCGAGCCGCGCGTCGATGCGGGCGGCGAGGTCGATCCC
>NZ_VRUV01001100.1:0-538 GCF_008039455.1 Methylobacterium sp. WL116 | reverse complement strand
CGCCGGCCCAGGCCGCCGGCGCCTACCTGCCGTTCGCGCTGGGCGGCAAGTTCAAGGCCCGCGGCGCCCTCGTCCGGTTCGAGGGCGTCAACGCCGAGATCGATCCGGGCGGGCAAGCCTTGCGGCTTTCCGGCAGCGGCCAGATCGACCTGCGCCGCTGGCGCGCGGGGCTGACCCTGGAGGCGCGTCGCCTCGACCTCGACGCCTTCCTGCTCTCGCCGGGCGGGCAGGCCTTCGTGGCGCGCGGGCTGCCCAAGGTGGGCGCGAAATCGGGTGGCGGCCTGCCGGTGATGCTCGACCTCGACCTCTCGGTCGAGGCGGCCGTGCTCGGCTTCGAGGAATGGTCCAACCTCAAGGCCACGGGCACCCTCGACCGCACCGGCGGCCTGCTGCTGCGACGCTTCTCGGCCGTGGCGCCGGGTGCGGCGACCGTCACGGCCAGCGGCGAGATCGACACCGATCCGAGCCCGCGCTTCACCGGTCCGGTCGCGCTCGCGGCCCCGGCCTCCGACGGGCTCGGGCGCTACCTGCGCCGGCT
>NZ_VRUV01000010.1:0-31998 GCF_008039455.1 Methylobacterium sp. WL116 | reverse complement strand
ACAAGCGCGTCGAGCGCATTTGGCGGCGTGAGGGTCTGAAGGTCCCAGCCAGACAGCCCAAGCGGGGCCGGATCTGGGACAACGACGGCTCCTGCGTCCGTCTTCGCCCGGAACACCGCAATCACGTATGGTCGTACGACTTCGTCGAGGCGCGCACACATGATGGACGCAAGATCCGGATGCTCAATGTGGTCGATGAGTTCACGCATGAATGCCTGGCGAACCGGCCCTGCTGCATGCGGTTCTGCATCATCTCCAGGGAGCCGGAGATGCCCGCCAGCAGGTTGTTGAAGTCGTGCGCCAAACCGCCGGTGAGTTGGCCCACCGCCTCCATCTTCTGAGCCTGACGTAGTGCTTCCTCGGCCTGCATCAGTTCGACCGTCCGCTCGGCCACGCGCTGTTCCAGGGTCTCGTTGAGGGTGCGCAACGCTGCCGCCGCCTGGTCGCGCTCCTCTAGGACGGCGCGGCGCTCATCCACGTCGATGAGCACGCCGGGAAAGCGCGATGGGGTGCCGTCCTCAGCGCGGTCAACGCGCCCGTTGGCCTCGATCCAGTAGTAGCGCCCGTCTGTCCGGCGCACGCGATACTGGTGCGCGTAGGCGCCGCCCCGCCGGATGGCGTCGTTGATCGCCTCGGCCAGTGCCGCCTTGTCGTCGGGGTGGACGGTCGCGATGATCTGGGCAAGCGGTATGCCGGTCGTGCCGAGGGCCGGGTCGAGGCCGAAGCTGCTGGCGAAGCCCTCGTCAACGGTGAACCGATCGGTGGACAGGTCCCAGTGCCACGTCCCGAGGATGGCACCCGCGCCAAGGGCAAGTTGCACGCGCTCGGCATCGGCGTGCGCCTTCCCCTCCCGATGCCATGCCTGATCCCTCTCGGCGCGTAACGCGGCCTCGGCACGCACGCGCGCCGTGACCTCATGGCCACCGACGAGAATGCCGTTGACCGGGCCATTCTGTTCGCGGATCGGCTGGAACAGGAAGTCGATGTACCGGTCCTCGTCCTCATCCACGAACCGGATCGGCGTGCCCTGAGCCGAGAACGGGACACCGGTGGCGTACACCTCGTCGAGCAGGTCGAAGAAAGGCTGCCCTTCCAGTTCGGGGAACACGTCGCGCACAGTCCGGCCGAGGTAGCCGCGGGAACCGGCGATCGCCACGTAAGCGTCATTGACGTATGTGTAGACGTGGTCCGGTCCTTCGAGCACGGCGATGAAGCCCGGTATCTGCTGCAACAGGCTTCGCTGGCGCTGGTTGCTGGCGCGAAGGCTGTCCTCCAGCGCCTTGCGCTGGGTGGTCTCGGTCAGGATCGAGATCACGCCACCGATGCCGTTGGGCGCGGTATCGTCATCGATCGGGCTGAACCCGTAGGTCCAATACGCATCCTCGACGCGGCCAAGCCGCAAGATCGGGACGTGCTGATCCTCGTACCACGTATGGCCACCACCGATGCGGACCTTGGCAACCTCCGAGCCGATGACAGGCCAGATCTCGCCCCAACTCTCGGAGGCAGGGCGGCCGAGCGCTGAGGGGTGTCGCTCTGGTCCCGCCGAGGGCACGAAGCCATCGTTGTAGAAGAACGTCGCCTCCGGCCCCCAGAAGATGTGCATGGGGTGGTGGCTATTGAGCAGCAGGCGAACCGCCGTGCGCAGCCCGGACGGCCACTGCTCCGGCTTGCCAAGGGCGGTCGTGGTCCAATCGAAGGCGCGCATCAGCGTCGCCATCTCGCCTGGTCCAGACAGAAATTCCGTGTCGCCGCCCATCGGTTCAGGCCTAACCTTGCAGCGGCTTGCTGATGGTGCTGCTTGGCTGGCCTGATCGACCGACCGACGTTTTACTCTCGTCCCGCGCCAATAGGCGTAGACCCGCTCGCACGACCTCGCTGGTGCTCGCGAAGCGCCCGGAGTGCAAGCAGGACTGAATGAGGTCGTCCTGTTCCGCGGTTATGGAGACGGTTATGGTTCTGCGCACGGCCATGGTTGGGCTGTGCCCTGTGAGGCAGGGCCTTACAAGTCACATCTCCGCCACGGCAACAGCCCTCAGCCACTTCCCCCCCGTCCCGGGCATACGTCTCTGCCTCAACGAGCAGCCTGCGAGCGGACGTTCCCGCCTTCTGTAAAGGGTCGGCAGCGGACCGAGAGCATGGGTCCCATCCGTTAGATGTCGACCACCAGGTCATTCCCACCATCATGAGGCGAATGCCTTCGGCGGGATCGATTTCTGAGACCGAACGCTCAGATGAAGGGGGTATGAAAGGGCAAGGCCGACACGGTCGCGCCTGATGGGACGGTGCGAATAGATCCGAACGCCGCGGGCCTCGCCAGCACGGTCCCGGCCCGGCTAACCCCGCAGGGCCTCGCCGACCAGATACCGACCACGCCCCAGCCCAGCAGGCTTGAGTCTGGCGGGTCGGGGTGTCAACCCCGAGGCGGTAACGGTCACGGCGGCGTGATCAACCACATCACCATCAATGGCGCCGTTGAGACCTCGAAGGCCCCGTCTACGGAGGCGCAGCGGTGGATTGCTGTGGCCTGGGCTTACCGGGCGCACAACCTCGAACCTAAGTTGCTCGAATCGATCACCGCGGGGCGGGTCTGGCGCTCACCCCCGTGATGCTGGCGGGCCAGCAGATCATCCACGTCCAGGGGGGCCGCAGCACACAGAGCGCGGGTCTCCTGCCGCGCACGCTTCGACTCCTCGATGAGGCGCATCGACCTCGCGATCACGTCGTCGGTCTTGGAGTCGCGAGCCTGGGTCATGCGGAAAGGTCCAAGCGGCCGTGAGTCGGCAGAAGGGACTACGGCATATCCGGGCAAGTGTCGATCAACTGACAGTTGTCGATGGGCAGACTACAAAAGCACATCCCTATTTCAGCACAAACAAATCTCAATTTCCCGAGGCATTTACAAAATCTCGCAATCGGCAATAGGTATAAATGCGGTTGAAACAGGGGCTCGCCCTCCCTCTAAACGAAGAAACTTACCACGCCGGACAAGGCGTGATGGGCTGACGCGGCCGCTCGCCGATGAAACCTTGAGTATTGTAGTCAATACCGCCGTGCCCCGGCTAATGCACTACCACAACGGGAGGCGGATTAAGTGTCTATTTAATGTTTATTATTTATGGCTGCCTAAGAAAAGATTGTCTCGTTTTCCGAGAAGCAAATCTTTCAGGTCAGCCCACCTGATCCTCGTCGTCTTCTTCGGGAACGATGTCGCTGAACGGCACTGTCATGACGCGCCGGGCCTTCTCGTCCTCGATCTCGAAGGAGCAAACGAACCAATCGCGCACGGCAAACGAGCGTGCTCCAGCAACCAGGTCGCGTGCGGACTGTAACGCAAGCTGACGTGCCGCCTCGTCATCGGCGAGTTCGTCCCCTTCCGGGTCCATCGCAAGCTTGTCGAGTCCCTGACCATAGCGAAGGTGGAAGAAGTAACGGGGCATCTCATGCGCCCTCGATCAGCCGGGCATACTCGGCCTCGGGCGTTCCGTAGCTGCCATCGGCCATCTCCTCCAGAAGCTTGCGGTCCAGCACAGTGATGCGACCGCGCCTGGCACGGATGCAGCCAGTGCCTTCGAGCTGCTGCATGGCCATGCTCACACCGGCCCGCCGGACACCCAGCATCATCGACAGGAACTCGTGTTTGAGCAGAAGCTCGTCGCCATCCACGCGGTCGTGGCACATCAACAGCCAGCGGGCGAGGCGTGCCTCGATCTCCTGGCTCCCGTTGACGAAGGCTGTCTGCCGCGTCTGGATCATCTCCGTCAGAATGTAGCGCAGCATCAGTTTGCGCAGGGCGGGGCTCTCGTCCACCGCCGTGCTCACGACCGCGGCGTCGATGCGCAGGCCGGCACCAGGCACCTGAATGAAGTGGTCATATGGGGCCCGGTCCGAGCCGAGGAGAACGGGGGTCGCGCCCACCAGACCCTCTCGGCCGATGATCCCAACCTCTACCCGTCCATTCGCTCCGTCGGCTGTGATCGAGGCGACGCCCGTCTCCATGAAGTGGAAGTGCTCGGTTCGGGCGTTGGGCTTGGTCAGGGTCTGCCCGGCCTGTAAATCGACAGGTTCCAGATGCGGCTGGAGCCGGCCGAAGTCGTTGACGGTCATGGCCCTCAGCAGGCGATTGTGCACGGCAGATTGTTCGATGTGAGCCATGGGCTCTTGCCTCCATCCCGGAGCAAGAGCGCACCGTCTCCCAGCCGCCTGCGCTCGGAACCTCGTGCAAACGATCGCTTGAGGATGGTGTAAAAACTTGGTGTTTGCAATGGGTATAGGTTGCAATGCACTATTTTGAGATATGCGCGGTACCGTACATTCGCAATGAACGGTAGCGTACCGAGCATTTTCTGTTGTTTACCACCAATCCATTGCATGATTTAAACTTAGGCGTAGAGCTTGCGCCTTCTGGGTGACAGGTGGTTCTTCCTCCTGGAGTTGACGTGAACCTGATCGATCAGCAGCCCCTCGTGCTCCTTGCCGAGGCCGACGCCATGGTCAGCGCGGACATGAGCGATGCTCTGGAGCAGGCAGGTTACCGCGTGCTGGGGCCGTTCGCGACTACCCCTGAGGCTGTGGCTGCCCTGGAAAAGGAGAGCCCCACGCTCGCAGTCCTGGACGTCAAGCTCAGGGACGGCTTCTGCAACGCCCTGGGTCACGCGCTGCGCCAACGGGGTGTTCCGATTGTGGTCCACTCGGGTTTCCAGCCCACCGAGCTCCGCGCGGTGGGCTTCCACGGTGCGCCTTGGCTGACCAAGCCGGCTTTGCCCTCGGATGTGGTGGCCCTGCTGGATGAGCTGTCCCCCTCCCGGACTGCCCCCGTCAGCATCGAAACGCCCCTATCGTTACAGTCAGCCCAAGCTGCGGAAGGTGGGGGCAACCCGCTCGTGCAGAAGCTGGAGGGCTTCGTGTCCCTGTCGGAGGCGGACAAGGCGCTGCTGGAGCGGATCAGCGCCCCGTCACGGGTCGTCCCATCGCAGACCGATCTCGTCCGTGAGGGTGAGGCACCGAAGGGCGTGTTCCTGATCCTGGAAGGTATGGCCTGCCGCCACAAGGTGCGAGCGAACGGAGGGCGGCAGATCATGGCCTACCTCGTGCCTGGCGACCTGTGCGACCTCGACGTGGCGTTGCTGGACACGATGGACCACTCGATCACCACGCTCTCGGCCAGCAAGGTGGTCTGCATTCCGCCGAAGGTGATCGCGGAGGTGATGGAGCATCATCCTCAGCTTGCCCGTGCGCTCCGGATGAGCACGCTGGTGGACGAGGCGACGCTGCGCGAGTGGCTGGTGAACGTCGGCTGCCGCTCTGCCCTGGAGCGGGTCGCACACCTGTTCTGCGAGCTCCAGGTCCGGATGCAGGCGGTGAGCCTTACCGATGGCGACAGCTACGACATGCCCGTCACACAGGCCGGCCTTGCCGACACCACCGGCCTGTCGAACGTGCACCTCAACCGCACGCTGCAGGAACTCCGCCGAACAGGACTGATCAAACTTCGGCAGCGTCGAATGACAATCCTCGACCTTCCACGTCTCAGGACATTGGCCGAGTTCAAGGCCAACTACCTGCATTTGGGGGAGCGTGCTGCGGCATGAACTTCCGCCTTCAGCCGGTGCAGGTCGCCACGGGGAGCGACGACCAGGAGAGCCAACTCGTCTTCGTTGACGGGCTTCTCGCGGCCGTGCTCGTACAGCTGTCCGAGCAGCACGGCGAGGACGCGGGCAAGTGGTTTCTGGAGGCAGGTTTCGGCCGCATCAATGATTATCGACCGCCGATCTTTGCCGACCTTGATGCGGCGCAGGCCTGGATCAAGGCCCGCCTTGCCGGCATTGGCGAAAGCGCTTCGTAGCGCCGACCTTGCCCCCCTGTCGATAGGTCAGGTCCAGCATCACCAAGCAGGCAGCAAGCGGACATTCCCAACTTCGGCAAAGGGTCGATAGTAACCTAAACGACGTGTCGGGTATCCGACCGTTTTCCCGACAACAGGCTCGTCTGTATAACTCGAGAATGTGGGACCAATCCGCGCTGGCTGTATCCTTGGCGCTCGCTGGTCCTTTAAACGATTTTGAGACCGCGGATGAGTAGTAGGCTGACAACGACCAGCACTACGAGGGACCCAGTGACAGCGAGCGTCACCCGCCCGCCGACCCGGGCGAGCACGCGCACGTCGACGCCCAGGCCGAGGGCCGCCATCGAGAGAACGGTGAGGAAGCCGGCGAGGCGGGTGAGCGGCGCGACCGCCGCGTCGGGGATGAGACCGAGGGAGCGGGCGGAGGCCAGCACCAGGAAGCCAAGGATGAACCATGGCACCAGCTTGGTGAAGCCAGGCCGCCCGGCCTTCTTGGGTGCCGCGCCCGGCTCCGGCGACAGGCGGGGCGCGATCAAGGAGAAGAAGACCACCACTGGGCCGAGCATCAGCACGCGTACTAGCTTCACCAGGGTCCCGACCTGGGTGCTCAGGAGGCTCACCGGCACGGTGGCGGCGAGCACCTGCGGCACTGCGTAGACGGTGAGCCCGGCGAGCACGCCGTACTGGTTGTCGGAGAGGCCAGCGAGCGGCACGAACAGCGGCAAGCCGAGCACCATCAGCACGCCGAGCACCGCGGTGAAGGCGATCGAGGCGGCGATGTCTTTGGGCTCGGCGCCGATCACCGGGGCGACCGCGGCGATGGCCGAGTTGCCGCAGATCGCGTTGCCGCAGGCGACCAGGATCGCCATCCGGGCCGGCAGGCCGAGCACCCGGCAGATCAGGACGCTGGCGCCGATCCCGACGATCACGGTGGCGACGATACCCACGAGCAGTGCCGTCCCGGAGGCGACGATCGCCCCGAGGCTCAGGGAAGCCCCGAGTAGCACGACGGCGACCTCCAGCAGCTGCTTGGCCGAGAACGCGATGCCGCTGCGGAAGCGCGCGTCCGGCGCCCACACGGTGCGTACGGCGATGCCCAGCAGGATCGCTACCACCAAGGCCTCGACGTAGGGGTGCTCCAGTGCCCGCTCCTCTACAGCCTGGGCCGCCACCGAGACGCCGGCGATGGCCAGGCACAAAACGATGCCCGGTAGCACCGTGGTCTTCGTCATGGCCGCAGGTTCTTCACGATGGCTCGCCGTCAGGGGCGGGGTGGCGGAAGTGGCGACGGCAACGGGAGCACCGCTGGCTGTGTCGGGCACGGAGCCGTGAGACGCGTGTGGGCTCATGGGGCGAGGTCTCGGCGCCATGGGAAGAAACATTGCGCCATGACGGGCACCGATAGAAGGACGCTCTCCGCATGGGCGAAATTTCGGAAGACGCGTCCGTTGAATGGTGGGTCTTGAAGCGCGACATTACTGCTCATGCGCACGCTCTCCGACCCGCGGCCCGCCGTCACGTTCGATCCCTTCGGCGAACCCGTCGCCGACGGCGTCGCCCGCGTCTGCACGAGCAATACCGGGGACCGGGTCGCCCGCCAGATCGGGGGGGCGGTGTTCTGGGGGCTGGCCCTGCTCATCCTGGCCGGCCGGATCTATGTCTACGACGTGCCGTTGGTCTCGCAGGTCGCAAGCTACGCGACGCAGCTTGTGGCGATGCGCTAAGCCGCGGCTCGCAGCAGCGGACACAGACCGGTCGCGCGGGCGCGCTCAATAGGTGTCAGCGAGGTAGGCAGCGATGGCCTTGCCGTCGGCCTCGTCGATCGGTGCATGGTAGACCTTGATCATCTTGGTCACCTCGGACTCCCAGAACGCCTTGCCCTTCCCCGGCGGCTGCATCGCGATGTAGTCGACGGAGTGGCATGTCTGGCAGGCGGCCTGCGAAGCTTCCAAGCCGGCCGTATGTCCCTCGGCTGGTTTGAGCTGCGCCGTCGGCTCGGGCAGTGTGTAGGTCTTCGGGGCCGCAAGGGCTCCCCCGGCCGTGAGGATCAGGGTGGTCGCGTAGATGAAACGCATTATGTCCGCCTCCCTCAAGCCGCCTGGATGCGGGTGGTCTCGACGACGTTGCGCATGTAGCCGGCCGGATTCCAGCGCGGCTCCATGGGCTGGCTGCTGCCGTCGTTACCCGTGGCCTTGACCTTGATGGCATGCGCCCCGGCCGAGAGGTCCACGGCGAGCGTCCACGGCCGGAACGAATAGCGCCCGAGATCCTGCCCGAGCTTGGCCGGCATCCAGGTCTTACCGTCGTCGGTGGAGATGTCCACGCCCTTGATGCCGGAGCCGCCGTCGAAGGCGATGCCGCGCAGGTCGGACTTGCCGGCCTTCACATTGGCGCCGTCCGTGAGGTTGGTCAAAAAGGAGCGGACGTTGAAGCGTCCGATCGGGACCGTGCTCGTCGGCGCCTTGCCGGGCTCAGTGCAGGCGCACGGGTTGTCCGGGATGCGATAGGCGGACTTCATCCAGAACCCCTCGAACGGCTTGTCGAGGACGGCGATCGCGTTGAGGTGCTTGACCCAATAGGTACCGTAGAAGCCCGGCACGACGAGGCGAAGCGGATATCCGTTGAGCCAGGGCAGGTCCTCGCCGTTCATGGCGAACGCCAGCATCACCTCGCCATCGTTGGCGTGGTCGATCGGCAGCGCCTTGGCGAAATCCGGCGTCTCCGGCAGGATCGGTCCGTCGAGTCCTTCGAACGAGACCTGCACTGCTCCGGCCTTGACGCCGGCCTTGTCCAGCACGGCTTTGAGCGAGACACCTTTCCAGCGGGCGTTCCCCATGGCGCCGTTGGCGAGCTGTCCACCGGCCATGCGCGGCTCGAAGAACCCGCGCGAGTTGCCCGAGCACTGGTTCACCGCGACCACTTCGACCTGTGGCATCGCCTTGAGTTCGGCCAGCGAGAGCGACAGCGGCTTGTCGACGTGACCCTTGATCGCGACGCGGAAGGTCTCGGGATCGATCTCGGTCGGAATGTCGGCAAGATGGTAGCGCACGAAGAACGCATCGTTCTTGGTGATAATGCCCTCATCGAACACGGAAAACGGCGTTTCGAGCTGCGGCGGGCGGGCGGTCATCTGCAAGAGCGGGCGCTTGCCGGGATAGGCCACGAGCTTGCGCTCGCCGTTGCCGAAGGAGAGATCCGCCTCGCTCGCAAAGGCAGGGCGTCCGGCGAGCGCCAGAGCGCCCGCACCTAGCAGGACATCGCGTCTCAGCATGTCTTTTGTAGCCTCCCGATATTTTATGGGCACCGAGAGCCTTAAGCGGAAAGGCCAAGATTGAGCAGTCGATCGGCGTTACGCCACAATGCGGCGTCGAGCGCCGCGTCCGACAGCCCGAGAGCGCGGAAATCATCGACTCCCTGACGCATTGGTCTGAAGGGGAAGGACGAGCCGAACAAGAACTGGTCCTTCATGAAGCCATTGGCAGCCTCCACATAGAGCTTTCCGCCAGCCGCGAAGGTGTACATGTCGGGCGAGACGAAGACGTTCTCGTTCCGGAATGCGACGGTAACCATCTCGGCGACGTTCGGGTAGAATCCATGGCAGCAGACCAATGGAAGCTTCGGAAACGTCTTGGCCACGCGATCGACCGCCAGCGGATCGTTGAGACGTAGGTCTGGTGTGGTCGGACCCGACATCACGAAGGCCGGTACGCGCAGGTCTTGGGCTAGCTCGTAGAGCGGCATCAAACGATCGTCGTCGGCCCGCATCCCCTCCGCGTAAAAACCGGCATCGATGTTGATGGCCTTGAACCCGAGTTCCGTCACGGCGCGCTTGGCCTCCGCCACCGCTGCGTCTCGGCCAAGTTCGATCGGATCGATGGAGGCGATGCCGATGAGCCGTCGGGGCTCATGCCGGGCGACCTCGGCGAGAGCATCGTTGGGGATCCGGACGCCCGGCACCGACCGGGCCACCATGATTGCGACGTCGATACCGGCGTGGTCCATCTCGGAGCGAAACCCCTCGACGGTCATGCCACGGGTGAAGTGATCGATCTCTTGCGTGCCGACGCGCTTGTTGAGCCAACGCACGACGCCGTAGGATGGTGTATCCGGCTCGGCGCCGAAGAAGGCATGCAGGAAGGTGGGGCGGCTGCGCATATCGACGACGGGCATTTTCTGAACTTTCAAGCGGGTACTAAAGGGGCCAGCGCGCGAGACCGCGCGCTGGCGGATTCGCTTCAGTGTGAGACGGCTTCGAGCACCTTACCGCGGGTCTCGACGCCTAGCGTCAAGACGAGGATTGCGGCGATTACAAAACCGCCCGCGCCGACCTGGAAGGCGGTCGCCGGGCCGTAGTCCCGCACCAGCACCGGCACGATCATCGGCCCCAGGATCGCACCGATCCGCCCGAAGGCCGAGGCGAAGCCGGCCCCCGTCGCCCGTGCCCGGGTCGGGTACAGCTCCGGAGTGTAGGCGTAGAGGCAGCTCCACATGCCGAACATGAAGAACTGCATCACGAAGCCCGAGACGAACAGCCAGGTCTGGTCGACGGCGTTGCCGTAGACGTAGGCCGCTACGGCCGCGCAGATTAGGAACCCCGCCGTCGTGGCCTTACGTCCGACCTTCTCCAGCATTAGTGCCGCGGTGAAGAAGCCGGGGATGCCGCCGACGGTGATCAGCGTCACGAACCCGACCGAGCCAACAATAGAGAAGCCACGCTCCTTCAGCAGCACCGCGATCCAGGAATTGAGGCCGAAGAAGCCGATCAGCGCGAAGAACCACATCCCGAAGGCCATCACGGTGCGCATCCGATACTCCGGCGAGAATAGAGTCGCGACCGGGTTCTGGTGCGGTACCGGAGCAGAGGCCGCGGCAGTGACGGAAGGAGCCACGGGAGGTAGCGGCCGGCCAGTGGCGCGCTCAACTTCGTGCTCCATCATGGACATCACTGCATCCGCCTCGGTGTGGCGACCGTTATCGGCGAGCCAGCGCGGCGACTCCGGCATGGAGCGTCGTACCAAGAGCACGACCATCGAAAGTAAACCGACGATCGCGAAGGCCCAGCGCCAGCCGAGATAGGGCAGCACGAAGAAGCTGATCGCCCCCGACAGGACGTAGCCGATCGCCCAGAACCCCTCCATGAAGGCGATGTACTTGCCGCGTACGTTCGCGGGTACGATCTCTGAGACCATCGCCTGCGCCACCGGCGCCTCGCCGCCGACCCCGACCCCGATCAGGAAGCGGCAGACCATCAGAGCGGGCAGGCTCCAAGCAGCGGCGGCTGCAAGACTGGCAAAGCCCCAGACGACCATCGTCACCTGGAACACCGTTTTGCGTCCGAAGCGGTCCGAGGCCATTCCGGCGATCACATTGCCCACGAGCTGGCCGGCGAAGGTCATCGCCGCGAGCTGTCCCGCCTCGGTTGGCGTCAATCCGAAGGCGACGACAATGGAGCCAAGGAGGAAGGTCAAGAGAGCAACGTCGACCTGATCGACGAGCCACGCAGAGGCAATGATCGCGAATATCTTGCGCTGGTAGGCCGACATCGGCAGCCTCTCCAGGCGGCCGGCAATGTCAGTCGTGACTGTAGCAACCGCCCTATCCGAAGCGATAAGTTCGACTTTTAGTCCAATCGGTGGATCGGTGGCGAGTTGCATGGCGTGTCTCCCAGACGGTACCTGATCGATGCCCCGGGGCGCGCGCCGCAAGCGCCATCCGGACCGTCTTGAGCCTCGGAACTCTCTCCTTCCCTCGTCCGACCGACGTGGGGGAGTGCGGCATCATTTTTCTATCCGAGGCCCATATCGCGCCATAACTCTCCTCTTTTTGATATGATTCATGCAAATATAATTCAATTTTAGGGCTATAAACTGAGGCTATGGCACTCAATCTCCACCTCCTGCGGCTGTTCGCGACCGTGGCTCAGACCGGGAGTTTCTCCCGCGCCGCGGACGAGTTGCGCATCAGTCAGCCCGCAATCTCGAAGGGGGTACGCGACTTTGAACTACAGGTGGGGTGTCGATTGCTCGATCGCAGCGCACGAGGTGTCCGTCCGACTCGCGAGGGCGAAGCTCTCATGCAGCATGCCAAAGCTCTCTTCGACATAGAACGAAATGCTGAAGAAGAGTTGCATGCCATGCGAGGCCTCGGCGGCGGGGTATTGCGGATTGGAGCGAGCACGACGATTGCAACTTATATAATACCACCTTATTTGGGTATATTCCATCGCGCATACCCGGGCATTAAACTCAGTATTACAAGCGCAAACACACGGTTAATCACTCAACTAATGAATTCCCATGAAATCGATGTCGCTTTGGTCGAAGGTCCCATCGAAGAGGTTGGTATTGTAAGCGAAGCTTGGCGTAAAGATGAGATGGTACTTATCGCTTCGCCAGAGCATATTTTCGCAAACACAACAGAACCAATCGATCCGTACCGTATAGCGGATGAAATATTCATTGTAAGAGAGCCGGGTTCCGGATCTCGCGAGGTGGTCACCGATGCCTTGAGTGCAAAGCAGGTCTACCCAGCTCGACAGCTTGAAGTCGGTAGTACGGAGGTGACTAAACAGCTCGTTGCAGGCGGACTTGGCATTGCGATGATTTCAGTCGCTTCGATACGCGATCAGATCACCCTTGGAACGCTAGTTGTCGTTCCTATCAAAGGCCTGCATGTCGAACGCGTCTTATGGCGCTTAAGCGTTGCAGGCCGTTTATCTAACCCAGCAACAATCGCGTTTAATAAATTGATTCAAATCTAAAAAATTCTCATATACAATAAATAAAATTAATTATATTATTAAACAAAATTACAAGTTGTACTATAAGAAAGTCGCTGTATGACACGCGTATTCCTGTCGTATCGGCAAAGCAAATGTTTTTTCGACAGTAGCTTCGTCGCGTGACGCGACGCTGCGGAATTGAATGTCGGCTTCCAGCTATGGATTGAGGTGGTCGCACCGTACCATGGGAAGTCAGGCGACCGAGGCGCTTCTTGATGCCTGCAGGCACCCAAGACCGAAGCAGCTGGCGAACACGTCTGCGGGCATCGGCTTACCGAACAGGTAGCCCTGTCCCTCCTGGCAGCCCTTCTCCCGTAGACAGGCGTGCTCCGCCTCCGTCTCGATACCCTCGGCGATTACAGCTAGATCGAACCCACGCCCAAGCTGCAGGATCGCTCGCACGATCGTTACGTCCTGGCGCGAGGCAAGCATGCCGGTCACGAACGATCGATCGATCTTCAGCCGGGTGAGCGGAAAACGTTTGAGCAGGCTGAGCGAGGCGTAGCCGGTGCCGTAGTCGTCAAAGGCGATACCGACGCCCGTCTCTCGTAGGCTGCGCAGCGCGGCGACCAGCTCAGCATCGTGATGCAGAACGATGTTTTCGGTAATCTCCAGCTCCAAGCAGGCGGCAGGCAGGCCAACCTCCCGCAAGGTGGTACGCACCGTTTCGGCTAAGTCGCCGCGCTGCACTTGGGCGCCGCACAGGTTCACTCCCATGCGGAACTCAGACGCTCCTACCCCACGCCACGCCGCGGCCTGCGTACAAGCGGTGCGGAGCACCCAGTCGCCCACCTGCGCAGCGTAGCGGCTGGTGTCGAGCACGTCGAGGAATGCCGCAGGTGCGAGCAGGCCACGTTCGGGATGCTGCCAGCGGATCAGCGCCTCCGCCCCGACCAGCGCACCGTCGCTGAGGTGCACCTGTGGTTGGTAGAACAGTACGAACTCGTCGCGTTCGATGGCCCGACCGAGTTCGTCCCGGCAAGCACGGACGCGCTGTGCCTGTTGCCGCAGCACAGGGGTGAACAGCCGATGGCAGTGCCGACCATCGCCCTTGGCCTGGTACAAGGCGAGATCCGCGCACGACAGCAGGTCGTCAGCGCTGTCGCCGTGTGCCGGCGCTAGGGCGATGCCGATGCTGGTACTAAGCCGAAGCGTTTGTCCCTCGTGCTCGAACGCTTCCGCAACCGTCGCGATGATTGTATCCGCTACCTCGGCTGCACGCAGCGGATCACCCATATCCGGCATGAGTAGTACGAACTCGTCACCACCGAGCCGTGAGACCGTATCGGTCGGGCGGACGCAGGCGAGCAGGCGGGCCGCCATCACCTTGAGAGCGGCGTCACCGGCGGCATGCCCGTGACTGTCGTTGATCTCTTTGAAGCCGTCTAGGTCGAACATCAGCACCGACACGGCACGTGCGGCAGCGACGATCTCGGTGAGCCGCTCGCGCAGGACCGCACGGTTGGGTAGCTCGGTGAGCGGGTCGAGGTGAGCAAGGCGGAACAGATGTTCCTCGTTGGCGCGTCGTTCGCGGATGTCGCGCACGATCGCGCCAAAGGTTGCGCGGCCTTCCTCCTGCCACTGCGAGAGCGACAGCTCGATCGGAAACTCGGTTCCATCCTTGTGGCGTGCCGGCAGCTCGACGGTCTTGCCCACGAGCCGCGGTTTACCACCGCCGGCAACTCGATGCAGACCACCTCCATGACCGCCGCGCATCCGCTCGGGCACGATCAGGTCGATGGGTTGCCCGACCGCCTCCGCAGCAGTGTGGCCGAACAGTCGCTCAGCGGCGACGTTCCAGAAGTTGATGCGCCCCTTTGCATCGGCACAGACGATGCCGTCCGGCGATGTCGATGCGATCTGGACGAAGCGAGACTGGCTTGCCCGCTGGGCGACCTCCAGCCGGCGCATCTCCAAGCGGTCGAGCGTGAGATCCGCCAACTGCTGCAGGGTCTGTCGATCTTCATCGGAGAAGCCATTGCGCGGCTGCGTATCAGCGAGACAGAGCGTGCCAACGGCATTGCCTGAAGGCGCGCGCAGGGGGATCCCTGCGTAGAAGCGAATGTGCGGCGGTCCCGTGACGAGCGGGTTATCGTGGAAGCGCGGGTCCAGGGCTGCATCGAGAATGACGAGGGCATCGTTTTGCGCGATGGTGTGCGAGCAGAATGCAACCTCGCGGCTGGTCTCACACAGGCTGAGACCAACCTTGGCATGAAACACCTGCCGATCACGGTCGAGCAGAGACACGAAAGCGGTTGGAACCTGAAACAGGCGCGCGGCTAAATTGACGATCTGACTGAAGGCCGGTGCGGGTGCCGAACCGATGAGATCGTACTCAGCGAGTGCCGCGACGCGGGCGTCTTCGGCAAAGAGGATAGGAGTCGGTCGCACCGCAGAAACCTGATGATGGTATTCCGCCATGATCCTACCGACCGGTCGTTAAGAGACACCTTCCGGCTTTCGCTGACGTCGGACAGTCCTTACCAAAATAAACCATCCACGACCCTCGACCGGTCACCATGGCGATGTGTCGAGGGTCGCGTGGATCGAGGCAGGAATGTCACCGAGCTACGCAGACACTTTACAAAGACCTTCCTGTCGCATTCGTCCGTTCGAATGAGGGTAACTCTCAGTCCTGCTTGCTCATCAGGACGTCGAGCTTGTCGATGCGGGCAGGCTCCGCAAGAAGGGCGTTCGAACGCTTCATAAGGATCGCGGCGCCTTCGCCGGTGAGATGAGCCTCGCGTCCTGCCTCGTCCGGGAATGCCTCGAAGATGCCAAAGGTCGAATGGCTTAGGCGGACCCCGTACCAGGGAGAGGTGGCGGGCTCGCGTACGACGCAGGCCAGGATATCGCGCAAGAGGTCCTCGACCTCCGCCTCGCGTCCAGGTTTGGCCTCAAGGTGGATGTGGAGCGCCTTCGGGGTGGTTCTGCCCGCATCGCCCCGCATTGCCGCCGGACGATGCGGCAGTCCCTTGACGATGGCACCGAGTAGCAGGCCGGCTCCGGCAACGAACGCTCCCGTCAGCAGCGGATTAAGGGCCGCCTTCGTGTAGAGGCTGGTCTCCATGACGCGCCCCTCGTAGTTGCCGCGCTCCTCCAAAGCCTCGGTTGGGACGTCGAGGCCGCTCCTGTCGCGCTCGCGGCGAGAGGGCTTTCCGCTCGGCGTACCGGGAATGACGCTGGCGTTCATGGCCTTGTCCGTCAGGCCGGGGGCGAGATGTGCCATCTCGGCCACCGCCTTGGCACCTCCGCCGACGAACACGTCTCGCACGGGTTTCACGGCAGCCGTCAGGATCGTCTCGGCTACGGCCCCTGCCGCATAGACCGGCGGCACGTGGTGGGGCTCGCTGTCGAGATAGTTCTTGGCGTTGACCGTAAACGGGGTGTCGATCTGCCCGGGCTTGATCAAGGTCACCGAAACGGGCGCGTCTTCGTCTTCCAGCTCCATCCGTAGGGCGTCGGTGAAGCCCTTCACCGCGTGCTTGGAGGCGGAGTAGGCGCCCTGAAGCGGCACCGCGCGCTCGGAGACCTCGCTCCCGACGTTGATGAGCGCACCGCCATGCTGCTTCAGGTGCCGGATCGCTTCCAGCGAGCCGTGAACCAGGCCCCAGACGTTGGTGTCGAACAGCCGGCGCATATCATCGACGGAGACTTCGTCGAGCCGCCCGTACATGCCGATGCCGGCGTTGTTCACCCAGGTGTCGAAGCCACCGAAGGTCGCGCGGGCCTCATCCGCGATGCGGGTCAGATCCTCGGGTCTGGCGACATCGGCGACGACGACGTGTGCCCGTCCGCCCTTGCCTCGGATTTCCTCAGCGAGTTGGTGGAGCGCGCCTTCGCTGCGCGCGGCAAGCACGACCTTGGCTCCGCGTTCCGCAGCCATGCGGGCTGTCGCCAGCCCGATCCCGGAGGACGCGCCCGTGATGACAATGACCTGATCGGACAGGGGCTTCAAATTTGGTTTCATGACGGCTTTTCCCTGGGGAGTGGATGGGAAGTGAGTGAAAGTACGGCGACATCCGCTCGCCGACGAAAAAGGCCCGAACGGCGCTTGCGCATCCTGTCCGGGCCCCTTTCAAGCAGACGTCCATTCCGAGTTCCGGAGGATCAGTCTTCCGACTTCTTCCGCGCCCCGGTGGAACCGGTGCTGCTTGCGCCCGAGAACGCTTCCTTGAGCTCCTTAGCGGCGAGCGTCTGGGCCTTCTCCGCGTCAGGCACCAACGGCGCCATGCCGAAGAACTCGTGCGTCACGCCCTCGTAGGTCTTGTGCGTGACCTCGACGCCGGCCTTCTTGAGCTTCTCGGACAGGAGCTTGCCGTCGGATGCGAGCGGATCGATCTCGGCGTTGATGACGGTGGCCGACGGAAGGCCCTTGAGGTCGGCCTTGCCGATGACGTCGAGGCGCGGGTCCTGCTTGTCCTGCGGGCCGTTGAGCGTCTTGTCGAAGTACCACAGCAGGTCGGCCGAGCTCAACGGCGCGGTCATCTTGTGCTCGCGATACGAGGGCGTCTCGGTGTCAACGCCGGCGACCGGATAGACCAGCAGCATGTGAAGCGGTGCCTGGAGCTTTATGTCGCGCGCGGCGATGGCCACGTTGATCGCGAGGTTGCCGCCGGCGCTCTCGCCCGCCACCGCGACGCGCTTGGTGTCGGCGTTGAACTGGCCGCCGTTCTCGACCACCCACCTGTAGGCGGCGATCGCGTCCTCGCCCTGGGCCGGGAACTTGGCCTCCGGCGCGTGCCGGTACTCGGCCGACACCACGATGGCGCCGGTCTTGTGCGCCAGCGCCATGGCCGACGCCTCGTAGGTCTCGATGTCGGCGATAACGAAGCCGCCGCCGTGCCAGTACACGATCGCCGGGAGCGGACCGGAGGCGGACGTCTCGGGGGTGTAGATCCGGACCGGCTGGGTGCCGCCACCGGTCGGGAAGGTCATGTCCTTCTTGGACACCTTCATCGCGGCCATCAGCGCCACCGGGTCCTTGCCCTCGGCCTTGAGCACGGCCTTGACCGCGTCGGCCGGCGTCGGCTGCTTACGGGCTTCCTCGACGGAGAGCTTGGCGACCGGCTTCACACCGAGCTTCTGCAGCTCCTTGAGCACCAGGCCCATCGGTTTGTCGGCCTCGCGCATCTCCTGCGCCTGGGCAGCCTTCTCGTCCTTGGCGAACACGGGGGAAGCGGCAAGCAGGCCAAGGCCGAGTAGGGCCGCCAACGATACAGATGTGAAGGGGGTTTGCTTCGTCGCGTTCATAGGATCTCCTGGGACCGCATTGGTGCGGCGCCCAGATAGAACCCTGCTGCGCTCCAGTGGTTCGGCTGAAGATCCCAAGCGCCAAATGAGACCCATAACCAGCGTTGAACGCGCTGAGACGCACATGCCGTAGAAGACCGTTCTTTACCGTTCTGGGCCGCCGGCGTTTTCACACAGCCTGGGTGGCAAGCGGACCCCGGCCTTGCGTCCGTAAGCGGACGTTCGGCATCCGACCCAACATGGCCATAGATACCATAGGAGGCAGTGCCCGGAAGCAGCCGTTCAATCGGCAGCAGTTAGGCCGGACTCACGAAGAAGAAGGCCAGTCCGAACAGAACGTAGACCCCAAGCAGCAAGAGGCCTTCGAACCACGTCGTTTCACCGTCCCGGGCGATAGCGTTGACGATGAAGGCGGTGCTCGCGATGCCGAACAGATGCAACGGGTTCGAAAACACCAACGACATCGGGTGGCCGAGCGCCCAGGAGATGATGACCAGGAGCGGCGCCAGTACCAGAGCCACCTGGATGGCCGAACCGATGCAGATGTTCAGCACGAGCCCCATACGGTCCTCGTGGGCGAACCAGGCCGCCGCGAACAGGTCGCCGGCCGTGCCGACTAGGGCCAGCACGATCACGCCGAGGAACATCGGCGAGAGGTGCAGGCTTCCGGCGGCCTGGGTGATCGTCCCAGAAAGCATCTCGGACTCGAAGGCGATGGCGACCGTCGCGGCGATCAGGACCCCGATGGCGAACGGTAGGCTCCAATCCGCCTCGCCGCTGCCCTTGTCGTTCGAGAACACGTCGCGGTGGGTGACCAGCGTGAAGGCGAGGTTGGCGAGATAGAGCAGCAGGAGGACGACGGAGACGCCGAGGCTGACCTCCTCGTCGGTGATGCCCAGCGTCTTTCCTTGGCCAGACATCCGCCCGCTCAGGTCGAACACCGCCGGCAGCAGCAGGGCGATAACGACGAGGATCAGCAGGGTCGACAGTAATCCGGCGCGCTCCGCACTGAACTTCTGCCGCTCTCGCGTCGCTCCGCCGACGATGATGGCGAGGCCGAGCCCGAACAGGCTGGTCCCCATGATCGAGCCTGCGATCTGCGCCTGCACCACCGCGGCCTCGCCGCGCAGGAGAACGAAAAGCGCCAGGACGAGCTCGGCGATGCTGCCGAAGCTGACGGTGAGCAGGCCGCCGATGGCAGGCCCTACCCGGTCGGCGAGCTGGGCGGTAGCGCGTCGGACCCACTCCGCCAGGACGGCGATGGCGAGGGCGCTGGAGGCGAACACCAGGAGCGGCGAGGCCCCGACGAGGTACTCCAGCGCCGCCGAGATCGGGACAAGGACGAGGAGGACGGTAAAGACCATGTGCGGTTACGATGTCCGTTGAAGGTGTGCCGGCCGGCGGTGACGACGTGGCCGCGGCAAACCTTGGCCGACGCCGTAGGCGGCGTATCTCAGCTGGCGCGCAGAGTGCGCCGCGCGACCATGCCCAGGGTCGCGCCCTGGACGATGATGGTGAACAGCACCACCGCGTAGGTCGCCGCCAGGATCGCGGGCTTGGCATCACTTTCCGGTATCGAGAGCGCCAGCGCCACCGAGATGCCGCCGCGCACACCCGCCCAGGTCAGGAACGGCACGTTGCGGGGCGAGAGGTTGCCGCCCCAGCGGAACATGAGGAGCGGCGTCGAGACAGCGACCAGCCGGGCAACGAGGACGATGGGCACCGCGCAGGCAGCGAGCGCCAGCCCACCGAGCTCGAAGCGCAGGACCAGTACCTCCAACCCGATCAGCAGGAACAGGACCGAATTCAGGACCTCGTCGATCAGCGTCCACAGCGCCGAGACATAGCCTTGCGTCTCCTCGCTCATCGCGTCACGCGGGGCTCGGTCGCCGACGAGGAGCCCGGCGGCGACTACTGCGAGGGGTCCGCTGAAGTGGAGCTTCTGGGCGAGGGCGTAGGTACCTGCGACGAGCGCGAGGGTGATCAGCACCTCGACCGGGAAGTCGTCGATAGCTCGCATGGCTCGGTAGGCGACGTAGCCGGTCGCGACCCCGAGGACGAGGCCGCCGCCGGCCTCTTGCAGAAGCAGCTTGGCCACGCCGCCGGCACTCGTGGCCTCACCGCCCGAGCCCGCGGCGAAGGCCACCAGTACCGTGAACAGCACGATGCCGACGCCGTCGTTGAACAGGGCCTCGCCCTGCATCTCGACCTCCAATGCCTCGGGCACCTTCACGTTCTTTAGGGTCGCCAGCACCGCCACCGGATCAGTTGGGCTGATCAGCGATCCGAAGACGAAGGCCCAGGCGAGCGGGACCGGCCTGCCGATGGCGTCGGCCGCCAGCCAGAACGCGCCACCGACGATGGCGGTCGAGATTAAGGTCCCGAGGAGTGCCAGCGTGGCAACGGCCCAGGCCCGGTCCCGGAGCATGCGCAGGTCGAGGCTCATGGCGCCGGCGAACAGCAGGAACGCCAGCATGCCGTTCATCACCACGTCGGTAAAATCGACCTGGCCAAGCACCTTGGTGAGGTCCTCGTAGAGGTGCTGTGTCGGGAAGGCGAGGTCGAGGCCGACGAGGCTGAGCGAGGCGAGCAGCCCCATCACGAGCAGGCCGATGGTGTGCGGCATCCGCAGGAAGCGGCGGTTCGTCCAGCCGAATAGGGCCGACAGCGTCAACAACAGGGCGGCTAGGTCAAAGATCGAAATCATCGGTATCTCCGACCCGCATCGAGGCGGGCTGCGGGCCCGTTCTTGGTACGTGGGCTCATCGCGGCTGCAGCCGTTCGGTCGTCCCCGCCGCGGCAAGAACCGCGTTGGCCGTGGCGACATCCTCGGCGCTCTGCTGCGGAGGTGCTTTCACAGCCTGGCCGTCCTGGCGGCACAGGCGGACGAGGTAGGGGAAGTGATCCGAGCCGAAGGCGTCGAGACGTTCAATGGAGACTGTGGCGAAGCCGCCCTCGTGGAGGATATGGTCGAGGGGCCAGCGCAGCCAGGACGAGTAGGCGTTCCAGGTCGCGACGTAGCCATAACCACGGCGCGGGTCGATGAGCCCGGACAACCTGGCCATGCGCTCCACCGCGATCTCCCAGGGCGTCGCGTTGAGGTCGCCGGCGAGGACGCCCGGCTCGACCCGTTCGCGCAGCACGGACGCCGCGGCATAGAGCTGGGCGTCCCGCCCACGGGCGGATTGCCAGGGCTGAGGCGGTTTCGGATGAAGGCCGATGAAGTCGATGACCTCGCCGCTACGCAGGGTGACGCCGGTCACGACCGCCGGGGTGTCCTGCCCTCCGAGATGCCGGATGCCGCCGTTCACCAGGGGCATCCGGGAGAAGAAGTGGATGCCGTAGTACGACCCCGTGACCCGCTGCAGGGCATGGGGCATCGACGCGAGCACGGGCTTCAGGGCCTCGTCCCACCACGCGTCGGTCTCCATGACGAGGAGCAGGTCGGGCTCCTCCCGCGCCACGGCCTCGACCAAGGGCGCGGCGTTTCGATTCCCAAATTGCACGTTCGCGATCAACACGGAGAGCCGGCGCTCGACCGGGCATGCGTCGACCCGCATGCCGCCCGTGGGCCGATAAGGCCACAGGATCCAGGCGTTGACCGCCAATGCGAGGGTTGCCAGCGCGAGACCCGGAAGGGTCGACCTCGGAGATCCATTGAGGAAGGGAAACAAGGCCAGACCGACGACCAACGAGCCGACGGCGAAGGGCAGGCGCGGGAAGTCGAGCAGCCGCACCGCCCACCACTCGGTGGGGATCAGCGGGACGAGGCTCGCGGCGGCCAGAACGGCGGAAAGCAGGATGAGCCCGTAGCGCGTGAGAGCCTTCACGCTTTGCTCTGTGCAGGCTGCTCCGCCTCCGGGCGCGGAACGCTGTTCAAGCCGTCGTCCCGGTCGGACAGCGCCTTGAGCACGCTGATCGAGCCGTCGGTCTCCAGCACGACCGCAGCGGCCTGCGAGAGGTCGTCGAGCCCTTCCGTGCGCAGGGCCGAGAGCACGTCGTCTTCGGTCATGCGCTGGCGGCGCATCGCGCCCTCGATGAGACGCCCGTTACGGGCGAGCAACGTCGGCTCGGCCTTGACCAACGACCTGACACGCGCCGAGCGGACGCTCGACCAGGTGATCAGGTACTGCAGCCCGATGAGGGTTGCGAGGGCGAGTACGCCCTCAAGGAGCGCCACCGACTTCGTCAGCACGATGGACGATAGTGTCGAGCCGAGCGCAACCGTCACGACGAGGTCGAAGGCGTTCAGCTTGGTCAGGGTACGCTTGCCCGAGATCCTTAGGAACAGGATCAGGGCGATGTAGGCTAGGGGCCCGACGACGACGACCCTAAGCAGGCCGGACCAGGTGTCGAAGAACATGGAAGGTGACCTCCGGGAGTGTTCCCCGGAGGGATGGGCCCCTGCATACGAGCTTTCGATCGGGAAAGCCCGCGGACGTTCCGATCAATCGGCAGTCAGCGCATGTCCTTGGGCAGATGCTTGATCGGGTCGGTCCGGCCGCCCTGGGTCTTGCTCTGGACCGACCCCTCGGACTGCATGACGTCGGTCGAGGACTCGATCGCGCTCGGTGGTGCGACCTGCTCGTTGCCCTCGTGGCGCGCGTTTCCGGCGCCCTTCGTCGTCGAGGTCCCCGGGGGCAGCGTCCCGGGCGTCGGCTGATCGATGGAACTGGCGGCCGACTGCGCGGCCGCAGGGCCTACCACGACTGAGCCGAGGGCGACGGCGAAGGCCGCTCCGGCTACCAAGGTCGTCACGCCCCGGACATGCCGGCTGCGGTTCATGATCTGCATGTGGAAGGAACCGGTCCTGGTCGGATGCCTGCGCATCGGAGGTGCCGACTGCAAGTCCCCACCCGAGGGCTTGGTTCCGGAAGCTGATCCGAACGACTGAATTCGATGACGATGCGTACGTTTAGATTGTCGGACGGCAGCTCGGCCCCTTCCGATACCCGGATGGGTGAAGTTTGTTCGCCTGGACCCGTGCAGGGCTGAGATTGATTTATGTGAACATTTTAGTAGCGCGCACGTTTCAGACCGCCTTTCGAAGAAATCGAGTGGGATGCGACAGCAGTTGTTAGTCCCGTGAACTCGACTTTGCGACCGGCACGATACTGAGGAAACACCATGTCGAAGCACTTCGTCCTGGGCGTGCTCGCCCTGACTTGCGTCTCGTTCCCGGCCCTGGCCCAGACCGCCACGGCCCCGGCCGTCGGGATGGGCGCGTCCTCCGACATGGGGATGAAGATGGCCGACACCGCCACGGTGAAGCTGAAGTTCATCACCGCGAAGCCGGCCGACGTGATGTCGTCCAAGCTCGTTGGCACGACCGTCTACAACAACAAGAACGAGAACATCGGCGAGGTCGAGGACCTGATGATCGAGAACGGCAAGACCCTGACCGGCGTCGTCGTCAGCGTCGGTGGTTTCCTCGGCATGGGCGAGAGCTACGTCGTGCTCGACCCGTCGACGCTGGCCATCAGCGACAAGGACGGCAAGTGGATGGTGCATGCCGACACCGACAAGGAAACCCTGAAGAACGCGCCGAGATTCACCTACTCGAAGAAGAAGAGCTGACCGTGAGCAACGAAGGAGAGACGACCATGAAGCACACCATCCTCGCCTCGGCGTTCCTGGCCGGTCTCGGGCTCGGCGCCTCTACCCTGCCATCGGCCGCCCTTCCCGTGACAACCACCGGCGTCGCCGCCTCGGCGAACGCCGACCTTGTGCAGGTGCGTATGTCCCGTAGGCAGATGCGGCGCCACCGCAGCAGCGGCGGCAATGCTAACATGCCCTCGCGCCGTCCTGGCGCAAAGCAGTATGGCCAGACCACGGGCGGCCCGCGTCGCTGACCCGGTAGAAACATGAACCGCGGGGGCCTTTCGCCATCGCGGACCACCCACGAGCGCCGCCGGTTGGCACGTCCGCCACCGGCGGCTTTCGCATGGATCCAGACATCGCATGATCTTTTCCGAAGCGCTCGGACGTCTGGAAGGGCTTGGCCGTTCGGCCGCCGCCCTCGTCCCGGGGCTCGTCATCGCCCTTGTCCTGTTCGGCATCGGATTGCTGGTCGCCCGCGGCGTCCGGGCCGCCGTTCGCAGGGCGGCGGAACTGCGAGAGGCCTCGCCCGGCTCGGCGTCCGTCCTCGGCCGCATCGCCGGCGGTATGACCATCCTGGTCTCGTTCCTGGTCGCGGCCTCGGTGGCCTTTCCATCCGTCTCCGCCGCAGACCTGTTCAATCTCCTCGGCATCGGCGGCGTCGCCATCGGGTTTGCCTTCCGCGACGTGCTGCAGAACCTGCTCGCAGGCATCCTCATCCTGCTGACCCGCCCCTTCGTCATCGGCGACCAGATCCGGGCCGGCTCGCACGAGGGCACGGTCGAGGACGTCTGGGTGCGGGCGACCGTTTTGCGCACCTACGACAACCAGCGCGTGCTGATCCCGAACGCGACGCTGTTCGTCGACAAGATCACGGTGATCACCGCGCACGACAAGCGCCGGCTCGCCTTTCCGCTCACGATCGGAAACGGCGACGGCATCGAGGACGCCCGTCGCGTCATCGTCGAGGCCCTGCGTGGGACCGAAGGCGTGCTCGCCGACCCGGCGCCGGAGGCGCTGGTGACCGGCCTCGGGTCTGCCGGCGTCGACATGACGGCGCGCTTCTGGATCGATCCGCCCCGGCGGCGCGATGCGGTGGACGCGCTCGACTACGCCATCTCGAACGTCAAGGACGCGCTCACCGCCGCCGGCATCGACCTGCCGTACCCAACGAGCCAAATCCTTCTGCACGACCAGACGGAGGCGACGGATGGCGACCGCACCTGCCAGCGCGAGGGCTGGCCTGCCGGGAAAACCCCGCCCCGCGCCCGCTGGCAGGTACTCCGCGAGGATCGTGACCACGAAAGCGGAGGCTCCGAACGCAAGGGTTCCGAACGCAAGGGAGATCCGGCATGAAGGTGCGCCTCCAGGCCTGGATCGAGTGGATGGGTGACCAGTTCTGGTTGCGCCCGGCCCTGGTCGTCCTAGGCTGCCTCGCGCTGGCGCAACTGGCGGTCTGGTTGGAGACGGCCCACGTCGCCGGCTACGACGCCTCCTCGCCCGAGCAGAACTGGGGCTATTCCGGCGGCGCCGAGGGTGCGCGGGCGCTCCTCAGCGCGGTGGCGTCCTCGACCATCGGTGTCGCGGGCACGACCTTCTCGATCACCATCGCGGCCCTGACGCTCGCCTCGGGCCAGATGGGGCCGCGTCTGCTGCGCAACTTCACCCGCGACGCCCGCAACCAGATCGTCCTGGGCATCTTCCTCGGTACCTTCGCCTACGCGCTGATGGTTCTGCGCACGGTCCGCACGGTGCAGGAGACCCCGTTCGTCCCGCATCTGGCGATCAGCGGCGCCATCGCGTTGGCCCTCGTCTCCATCGGGACCCTGGTCTGGTTCGTCCACCACATCGCCACCAGCATCAACGTCGAGTCGGTCGTCGACGTGGTCCACCGCGATTTGTGCGAGGCCGTCAAGACGCGCACCCGCGACGCGGCCGACACCACGCGCCCGTCCGATCTTCCGACGGGAGCCGGGGTCGCCGCGACGGACGCTGGATACCTCCAGGCCATCGACACCGAGGACTTGGCCGACTGGGCCCATGAGCACGGCGTCACCGTCGCCCTGCGGGTCCGACCCGGCGACTACGTCCCGAGCGCGTTCCCGGTCGCGTTCCTCTCGGCCGGCGTCGAGGATGCCGAGGGGGCGATCTCGCGCGCTCTGACCTTCGGGCGCCGTCTCGCCGCCCTCCAGGACCTGGAATACTCGATCCGGCAGCTCGTTGAGATCGCAGTCCGCGCCCTCTCGCCGGGCATCAACGACCCGTTTACCGCCGGCAGCGTCGTCGACCACCTCGGCGACGCCCTGTGCCGCGTTGCGTCGCGTCACCTGCCAAACGGGACCGTGGTGCGCGAGGGCCGCGTAGTGCTGGTCCATCCGGTGACCGACTACGACGGCCTGTGCGACGCCATGTTCCACATGATCCGCCAGAACGCCGCTGGCTCAGTGCATGTCCTGGCCCGGATGCTTGACGTGCTCACCCGCGTCGCTGAGGTCGAGAAGCTGACGGACAGGACAGCCGAGCTCGCCCGCCATGCGGATCTGGTGATCGCCGCGGCCCGCCGCGACGTCGCCGACCCGGACGATCTCGGCGACCTGGAGGAACGGTACGTCCGGTTCATCCGGGTGCGATCCGGCGCGGGCTCGACGCCAACCACCGCATGAGGCCACTCGATATCGGGCGTGCTGCAACCAGATGCGTACGAGTCCCGAGGCGCAGGCTGGGCACGGATCGGCCTCCAAGGGGTTGTCCCTTCGAAGCCCGCATACTGCCGACGAGGAGCCGACACATGCTCGACACCACCCGCAGGGCTACCGTCCACCGGATGGTGATGGAAAAGCACGTCTGTCCCTACGGGCTGAAGGCCAAGGATCTGCTCGAACGCGAGGGCTTCCAGGTCGACGACCATTGGCTGACGACGCGTGAGGAGACCGACCGGTTCAAGGCCGAGCATGGTGTCAAGACCACGCCTCAGACATTCGTCGGTGGCGAGCGCATCGGCGGGTACGACGACCTGCGCCGCCACCTCGGCAAGCCGGTCGCCGATCCGAACGCAACGAGCTACGCGCCCGTGGTGGCGGTATTCGCGATGACCGCGCTGATGGCGCTGGCGGCGAGCTACGCGGCCTTCGGCACGCCGCTGACGGTCCGGGCGGGTGAGTGGTTTATCGCGTTCAGCATGTGCGTCCTCGCGATCCTCAAGCTGCAGGGCGTCGAGAGCTTCTCGTCGATGTTCCTCGGCTACGACCTGCTCGCCCGTCGCTGGGTGCGCTACGCCTACGCCTACCCGTTCTGCGAGGCGCTGGCTGGCATCCTGATGATCGCAGGCGCGCTTTCCTGGCTGTCAATCCCAGTCGCCCTGTTCATCGGCACGATCGGCGCGGTCTCGGTGTTCAAGGCGGTCTACGTCGACCGGCGCGAGATCAAGTGCGCCTGTGTCGGTGGCTCGGCCAGCGTGCCGCTAGGCTTCGTCTCATTGACCGAGAACCTGATGATGGTCGGCATGGCCCTCTGGATGTTGTTCTCCGGCCACTAAGTGGTTTCCCTACGATCCCATCCCAATGCATGCCCTCGCCGTCACCTACCTCATACTTGGCGCGGACTACTTCCTCCTCGTCTCCGTTAACGTGATCCGACGCACGCAGCAGAATTTATCGCTCGCCGATTGCCATTTACTTCGGAAGCTCTGGAAAAGCGTCCGCTTTTTATATCTCTTGGCCAAAAGCAGACAGGCATCATTCAACCCGACCCAGATGTGGATCGTCCTTCATTGAGTGGGCGCGAAGCGGACCTTCCAAGGGTCTGAGAAGAGTGGCAACCGGACCTTAGTCCTTCGCCCTAAAGCGGACGCTGCATGCGCCGCGCTTCATCGCCTACCAGCAGTGGCCAAGCTGGTCCTTTCAACAATCTCGACCGCGCCGCGACGGAGTTCGATCAAGCCTGCTTCGGCCCATTGTGCCAGAATGCGGCTCACTACCTCGCGCACGCTGCCGATGTCGTCGGCCAGCTTCTGATGGGTCACGGCAACGACGCCCCGCGGATCGGCTTCGGCCAGGAGCCGTTGGGCGAGGCGCTGCTTCAGTGGGGCAAACGCCACCTCGTCGATCAGCGTGAACAGGCCGGACATCAGTCGCGTGTAGTCGTCCATGACGAAGCTACGAAATGCGGAACTGTCCTCCATCAGGTGCTGGAACGTGCTCACCGGCAGGGCTGCAAGTTCGGTTCGTTCCTCAGCAATGCTTTGGGCCGGGAAGGTGCCGCCGGAGAGGAGGCATTGTGTGGTGAGGGCACAGGTGCCACCGGGGCCGACCTTGTAGATCAGCACCTCGCGCCCGCTCTCCGACATGCGAAAGATGCGCGTGCGCCCCTCCAGGCACATCAGGTAGTTCGCGCATTCGCCATCCAACTCGTAGGCAGTAGCGCCAGCCTCAAGCATCGGGAACTGCACAGTTCCCCGAGCGAGTTGAAGGTGCGCCGGACTGAGCGCCTGAATGAGCGGAAACTGGTCGACCCAACGCTCGACCTTCTGTGCGTCCGTCATGACTAGCGTCGCCCTCTAGCCGTGACGATGGCTGATCGTCCGGCTTGCTTTGCGTTTTTCTCCCGCCGCGCCGGACTTGTGTGACCTGGGTCACCGACCGGATGCAGCGGCCCGACATAGCATCGCGACACAACGAACACGATACGGGCGCCGGCCATGCACGGCACCCGATGGGAGTAAACTGATGCGGCGCCTCGCCCTAAGCTTCATGTTGGCCGTCCTCGTCGCCGGCCCGGCTGCCGCTGAACAGGATTTGCTGCTCGGGGCCGACATGACCTCGCCCGCGATGACGAAGGCCGAGATGACGCGGGCCGACGTCGAAGCGCTGATCGCCAAGGCCGACGGCAAAGCCATCGACCTCTCCGATAAGGCGCTCGCAGGTCTCGACCTGTCGGGCCTGAACCTCAGGGGCGCTAACCTGCGCACCGCCCGTCTGAACAAGGCCAACCTGCGCGGCTCCGACCTGTCCGGGGCGAACCTGGAGCAGGCTTGGTTCATCAAGGCCGACCTCAGCGGTGCCAAGCTGGTCGGCGCCAAGATGTTCGGCATCACCGCCCGCGACGCGAACCTCAGCGGAGCCGACCTCAGCCGGTCGATGCCCATCGGCGACTTTAAGGGCGCCAACATGTGCGGGGCGACGCTGGTCGATCTCAAGGGCGGCGCCGACATCAAGAACCAGTCGATGGGCCTAATGCGGGCCGTGTTCGTCTCGGTAAACCTCAGGGGCGCCAACCTGAAGGGGGCGAACCTTGGGCGCTCGCGCCTGGAATATGCGGATCTCACCGACGCCGACCTCACCGACGTGGTCCTGATGGGGTCGGACTTGTCGGGAGCGAACCTGACCGGTGCGACCGTGTCAGGTGCCAACTTCAAGAACGTCGACGTCAGCGGTGCCCGCCTCGTGTCCCTCAAGGGCCAGGACAGCACCAAGGACTGGTCGGCCCGCGTGAACGTCGACCGGGCCATCACGCAGGTCGCGAACTGAGCCCCGCCGCCAACGCCCATTCAGCCACCACGGGAACAGATTCCATGACCACGCCCCACATCCTGCTCGCCGCCTTCGCAGTTGTCCCCATGCTGTTCGGCACGGGCGCCATCGCTTCCGAGACCGCCTACACGCCTGCCGCCTTCGAGGCCGCCCAGAAGGCCGGCAAGCCGATCCTGGTGCACATCACCGCCCCATGGTGCACGACCTGCGCCGCCCAGAAGCCGATCCTGTCGAAGCTCGAAGCCGACCCGAAGTTCAGGGACCTGCAGGTGTTCGACGTCGACTTCGACAGCCGCAAGGACGTGGTGAAGCGGTTCGGCGCGACGATGCAGAGCACGCTGATCACCTACAAGGGCGAGAAGGAGACCGGGCGCTCGGCCGGCGAGACCAAGCCGGAGGCGATCTCCTCGCTCCTCGACAAGGCGATCTGAGCCGCCATGGTCACCAGCCTGGGCCTCGCCTTCCTCGCCGGCATCCTCTCGGTGCTGTCGCCCTGCGTGCTGCCGCTGGTGCTCGGCGCGGCAGCCTCGGAGCATAGGCTCGGCTCGGCCGCGCTTGCCGCCGGCCTTGCGCTGTCCTTCGTGGTGATCGGGCTGTTCGTGGCGACCGTCGGCTTCGCCATCGGCCTTGACGCCGGCATGTTCCGGACCGGCGCGGCCATCATGCTGATCCTGATCGGATTGGTCTTGATGGTCCCGGCCGCCCAGACGCGGCTGGCCGTCGCCGCTGGTCCATGAGCAACTGGACCGAGAGCCGGTTCGGCGGCTTCTCCACCACCGGCCTGCTTGGCCAGTTCGGCGTTGGGATACCTCTCGGCGCAGTTTGGAGCCCCTGCGTCGGACCGACCCTCGGTGCAGCCTCGCTGCTCGCCTCCCAGGGTCGCGACCTCGGTGTGGTCGCGCTGACCATGCTCCTGTTCGGCCTCGGCGCGGCCCTGCCGCTGCTGCTGCTCGGCACCCTGTCGCGCGAGGTGCTGATGCGCTGGCGCGACCGGATGATGGGATTGGGCAAGGGGCTGAAGGCAGCGCTCGGGCTGATCCTTGTCGCTACCGGCCTGATGATCGCTTCCGGCTACGATAAGGCCGCCGAGACCGTCCTGGTCAAGGTCTCGCCGGCCTGGCTGATGAACCTGACCACTCGCATGTGAAGCGGCCCTTCCCAGGGCCTGCTATGGGTCGATACCAACCTGAACGACGTGTCGGCAATCCGACCGTTTTCCGCACATAGGCAGTCGGTGGTTCTCGACCGAACCCCGTCGCTTGGTTCGCCACAGGCGCTTCCAACAAGCGGCCATTCATCGACTGTTCAGCGACTTCGACTCGGGGAATAGGCCGAAGCGCGGGCGACGTCCGAAGGTGGACATCAAATTTCGCTTATTAACCAAACATTATATTTCGTTTCTGGAATTATCACTGGGTGAGTAGGAGCTTGCCCGAAATCGGACCAACGCCTTTAGGCACCGGCACGCTGGTAGCGTCGTAGTTTGCGTTGAGGTACAGGTTCGGTCCCTCATAGAGGTTGACTTGTGCGGCGACGATTACGGTGTAGGCGGACTGATCAGCCACAGGCTTGTCCGCGTCGATCACCAGCCGGCCAACCGGTAGGTAGATCGTCCCCAGCATGGTCCGCGCGTCGTCACTGATGATGCGGTAGGTACGCAGAGGGCGCGTCACACCTAGGGGCTGAGGTGTCGGCGACGGGGCCGGGGAAAGAGGAGAGAGCAAAGCGCCTACGAAGCTGATGATTGCGGTCGTCGGGTCGACAGGACTGCTGACAGTTCGATCTTCGGCCATCAACAGGCCGGCCATGATACCCGTGGTTGGAGCCGCTAAGCTGATTGTAGACTTTTTGTCGAACAGCAAACCAGCCTGATCTCCGGCAAAAAACAGGCCGACATCCGTACCTGTCAGCGAGCCCTTCTGATCCACCACGAGCGGCCCATCCTTCATAACGTAGATGCCAGATCGAAGAGTGACGTTCGCCTTCTTCGTGATGTGCAAGCCGCCGCAGTAAGTGCCGGGATCAAGGGTGATGCTCTGGTCGACAAGGTTCTGACTGGTATCACCCTTGCTGTTGGCCGAAGCCGGGATCGGCATGCAACTGCCCGGTACGGGTAGAGAGCGATCCTTGAGCGGATCACCCAGCGTCGGACAGCCCGTTTGCGGTGGGGGTGCGAAGTTAGCTCGCGCTCCACTGTAGCCGCCCGTCGAGCAGATGGTCTGAGCTTTGGCCATGGCGCTGTCGCCGCCAACCATGCCTTTGACGTTGGATGAATTTGAATAAAGCGAGCACCCATCTGCGGTGACCTCGGCCCTCTTCTGCAGGTTGAAGGCGCCGGGTGCGCTCTGGTCGAGGGTGAGCATGCACAGGCGCATTTTGCCAACGACGTTGGCTCGCGCTTGTACCGCCACCACCGTCGTACGAATACCTACGAAGGCGCCGAAAGCCAGCCTCACCGTTTCCTCAGCCCGAGCGAACACACTTGTCTTATCGCTAGCTACAGTGACGGTGAGCGTGAATGGGCGATCCGGTAACAAATGGGCGCTGTCTCGAACCGTCTGTTCGGTCACGCCTTTGACTGACTCAACGGTCGACGATGCGAGCTTGAGGGTATTACCGCCAGCAAGGGTTCCCGCATCGACAGCACTCTGAAGTTGGGTGCGGCGGTACGAGAGGCGGGCATAGTCGACGCCGCCGCCGACGAGGCCAAGCAGTAAAGTTGCACTTAGACCGAAAATGATTGCGACACCGCCCCGGCAATCAACCCAGAAGCCATCTCGGCGACTTAGCATACTAGGTACTTCGAAGCACGGCTCACCGATCGCCTTTGCCAGAGGGACAACCTTCACCTTTGGTGGATGAAAGAGGGATCGCATGGCACTTTGAATGACTGAAAAAAATCAAAATAGTCTTAAAGACGCGCAGAGACTGATGAATGCGTCAAGCGATTGCCGGATAAGAAGCGTGTTGTGACGAGGCGCCTTAACCCTATT
>NZ_VRUV01000109.1:0-11010 GCF_008039455.1 Methylobacterium sp. WL116 | reverse complement strand
CCGGTCGGGTGGGCGCGGATATGTGATTAAGAGCCTGGTTCTCGGTGGTCGCCGGGCCGGGGATGCGGCCGGCGCCGCGTTCCGTCGTGGACGGGCTGACGCTGCCGAAGGCCGGCGCCGACCTCGTCCTCAACCCGCTCTATCGCCGCGACGAGACGGGCGGGTATGCCATCGCGTGGCCCTCAGAGCGCTACGAGGCCGAGTACGCGCCGCACGTCACCTACCCGCTGCGATCGGACGGTCCCGAAAGGCTGGTCTTTTCTGGCGGCATCGAGGCGGCGGAGATCGGACGCGTGCGCAGCCGGGAATTCGTCGACCTTCCGGAGCGCTGGTGATGGATGCCGTCCGCTGGGGCATCGTCGGCTTCGGCTGGGTCGCCCGCGACTACATGGCGCCGGGCATCCGCGCCGCCGGGCACCGCCTCGTCGCGGTGTGCGACCCGGGGGCGGCCTCCCGCGCCGCCGCCGAGGCCGAGGGCGCCCGCGCCTACGACAGCCTGGACCGGCTGGTCGCCGACCCGGAGATCGAGGCGGTGTACGTCGCGACGCCCAATCACCTCCACCGGCAGGCGGTCGCGGCGCTGGCGGCGTCGGGCAAGGCGATCCTGTGCGAGAAGCCGATGGCGGCGAGCCTCGGCGACGCCGAGGCGATGGCCGCGGCGGTCGCACGGTCGGGGGCGTTCTACGGCACGGCGTTCGATCAGCGTCATCATCCCGGCCATCGCGCCCTGCGCGACCGGATCGCCGATGGCCGGCTCGGCACGGTGACGGCGATCCGCATCGTCTACGCCTGCTGGCTCGGGCGCGACTGGGCGGCCTGCCCCGGCCAGGACAACTGGCGCATCGATCCGGCGCAGGCCGGCGGCGGCGCCTTGATGGATCTGGCGCCGCACGGCCTCGACCTCGTCGACTACCTCCTCGGCGAATCGCTGATGGACATCGCGGCCCTCACGCAGGCGCGGGCCCAGGATTACGCGGTCGACGACGGCGCGCTGCTGATCGGGCGGACCGAGAGCGGGGTGCTGGCGAGTCTCAACGTCGCCTACAACTGCCCCGACGCGCTGCCGCGCCGCCGCCTCGAGATCGTCGGCACCATGGGCCTGCTCACCGCGATCGACACGATGGGCCAGACCGCCGGCGGCACCGTGACCTTCACTGATGGTGCGACCGGCGCCTCCGAGCCCGTCGCCTTCGACGCGGAGGCGTCGCCCTTCACCGAGCAGGTCCGGGCCTTTGGCTCGGCGCTGCGGCGTCCGGCGGAGCGGGAGGCCTACTCGGCGGCACGCGACCTCCACACCATGCGGCTGATCGCGCGGGCCTACGGCGCGCTCGCCCCAGCAGACGGACCGAACACGTGACCGAGAACGACCAGGACGACCGCGCCCGCGATCCGCGCATCAAGGCGCCGCGGCCCTACAGCTTCGGCGGCCCGCGCCGGATCGAGGGGCTGCCGCAGAACCTGCCGGAGCCGGTGCGCGCCTATCTCGACATCCTTCCGCCGGGCCGGATCGTCGGGTTCCCCCTGGCGCCGCTCGACCGCACCGGCATCCCGGTCTGGTTCGTCTCGCTGTTCCTCGACGATCCGTTCTTCGTCGGCGCGATGCCGTCCGGCATCGGCTACGGCGCCACCGACGACGAGGCGCTGATCGGCGCGGTCGCCGAAATCGCCGAGAACCTGATGCCGTCGCTCGCGGTGATGCCGCGCAAGAAGGAGCGCGCGAGCTACCACGACCTCGTCAAGGTCTACGGCGCCGGCTCGGTCGCCGACCCGCTGACCCTCTGCCTGCCGGCCGGCTCCCCGGTGGGGCGCGACACGGTGCTGGAATGGACCGCGGCGACGCGCGCCAGGACCGGTGCGATCGTGCTAATGCCGCTCGACATCGCGGCCACCGATTATTTCGAGCTGTCGGAGGGCTACAAGCCCTTCACCAACCTGATCACCAACGGCCTCGGTGCCGGGCCGGACGTGCCGTTCGCGCTCGGCCACGGCGTCCTCGAGCTGCTGCAGCGCGACGGCAACGGCCTCCTGTTCCGTGCGCTCGACCAGGGCGTGATGCTCGACGTCTCGGAGGGCCTCGGACCCGAGACGCGGGCGATGCTCGACCGCCTCGACGCGCTCGGCATCCGGGCGCTGCCGAAATTCGCCACCGACCAGTTCGGGCTGACCAACCTCTACGTCGTCGGCTACGACAAGGATCCGGCCGACGCCCCGGTGCCGATCGCGCTCTCGGCCTGCGGCGAGGCCTGCGACCCGGATCGCGAGCGTGCGCTCCGCAAGGCGTTGCTCGAGTTCCAGGCCGCCCGCGTGCGCAAGGCTTTTGGCCACGGGCCGCTCGCCTTCGCCGAGCGGGTGACGCCGCCGGGCTACGTCGGCGCGTTCATCGAGAAGGCGCTGCCGAGCCTCGACCTCGAGGAGAGCCGGGCGCTGAAGGCCATGCTCGAATGGATCGTGCTGCCCCCCGAGGGCCTGCGCGACGTCCTGAAGGACACGGTCTATTCCGAGCGGGCGACCAAGGCGTTCACCGACCTGCCGACGACCCCAGCCGCCGACGGTCACGCGCGCGGCAAGATCGCCTGCGACCGGCTCGACGAGGCCGGGTTCGACATCCTCTACGTCGACTGCTCGCCGGTGGGCGGCGCGGTCGGCGTTGTCAAGGCGATCGTGCCGGGGCTCGAGGTCGAGACCATGAGCTACTACCGCATCGGCGAGCGCAACGCCCGCAAGCTGATCGAGCGCGACCACCCGCTGATCACGTTCGGCACGCCGAGCGAGACCCTGCTGCCGGTTCGGCTGACGCCGGAGGCGATCGAGCGCTTCGGCGGCCAGCCGCTGTTCGACACCGCGCTGGCGGAGTCGATCGTCGGCAGCCACTATCCGCTCTACCGCGAGCCGGAATCGCACCATGCCCCGTTCCGGCTGGAGCAGACGGGGAGGGCCGCGTGACGCTTCGCTTCGCCTACAACACGAACGGTGCGGCCAACCATCGGCTCGACGACGCGATCGACCTGATCAAGGGCGCCGGCTACGACGGCGTCGCCCTGACGCTCGACATCCATCACCTCGACCCCTTCGCGGAGGGCTGGGCGACGGAGGCCGGCCGGGTTGCGAGCCGCCTGGAGAAGCTGGAGCTCGGCTCGGTGATCGAGACCGGCGCCCGCTTCCTCCTCGATCCGCGCGCCAAGCACGAGCCGACGCTCGTCACCGCAGACGCCTCGGCCCGCGCGCGCCGCGTAGGCTTCCTCAAGCGTGCGATCGACATCGGCGCGATGCTGCATTCCGAGGCGGTCTCGTTCTGGGCCGGGGTGCCGCGACCGGGCGTCGACCCGGCCGAGGCGCGGGGCTGGCTCGTCGAAGGCTTGACCGAGGTCGTGGCCTACGCCGCCGAGAAGGGGGTGGTGCCGTGCCTCGAGCCCGAGCCGGGCATGCTGATCGAGACGCTGGACGACTTCGCCGCGCTCGAGGTGGGAGGCCTGCGCCTCGCCCTCGACACCGGCCATTGCCTCGTCACCGGCGAGCGCGACCCGGCGGCGGCGGTCCACGAATTCGCCGGACGCATCGGCACGGTGGCGATCGAGGACATGAAGCGCGGGGAGCACATCCACCTGCCCTTCGGCGAGGGCGACATGGACGTGCCCGGCATCCTCGAGGCGCTGGAGGCCATCCGCTACGACAAGCTGATCTGCGTGGAGCTGTCGCGCGAGAGCCATCGCGCCGACGCGATGATCCCGGCCTCGCTCGAATACCTCCGCAGCTGCCGGCGCGACGGGCCGCCCCTTCCGGACGACCAGGAGACCCGGCGGCAATGAGGATCTGCTTCGTCAGCCGGCGCTACTTTCCGGCGATTTCCGGCATGAGCGTCTACGCGCAGAACTTGCTGCGCGAGCTTATCCAAGCCGGCCACGACGTGACGATGGTCTCGCAGTATCGCGGCGACGCGTTCGGCACCCGCGTCTACGGCGGCGGCCCGCCGCCCGCGGTGCCGGGCGTGCGGGTGATTGGCCTCGAGCAGGTCGGCGAGCAGACGAGCGGCGACTTCGAGCGCGACATCGACACGATGGTCGCGACCATCCGCGACGAGCACGCGCGCAAGCCCTTCGACGTCCTGCACGCGCAGTACGGCTACCCGACCGGGTGGGCGGTGCTGCTGGCGTCCAAGGCGCTCGGCGTGCCGAACGTGGTCTCGATCCAGGGCGGCGACGGGCACTGGGTCGGGTCGTGCTGCGAGACCCATCGGGTCGCGATGTGCGAGGTGCTGGCCCATGCCAACGCCCTGTTGATCGGCGGCGCCTCCTTCGTCGACGAGGTCTGCGACCGGCTCGGCTCGGACCCGGCCCGCTTCACCATCGTGCCCGGCGCCGTCGACACCGCGCGGTTCGCCCGCGGCGGCGACGGCCTGCCGGCGCCCCATGACGGACCGGTCCGCCTGTTCTATCACGGCCGCGTCGACCGCCGGAAAGGCGTGCTCGACTTCATCCAGGCCCTGGCGATCCTGCGCGAACGCGGCACGCCGTTCGCCGCCACGATCTCGGGCATCGGCCCCGACGTGGAGTCCTCGCACGCGCTGGCCGCGGAACTCGGGTTCTCGGACGCCGAGATCCGCTTCACCGGCTACGCCGATTACGACACCGTTCCGAGCCTCTATCGACAGGCCGACGTCTTCGTGTCGCCGACCTACGCGGAAGGCTTCTCCAACACGATCCTGGAGGCGATGGCCGCGGGGCTCGCGGTCGTGTCCTGCCACGCGGTCGGCGTCTCGGACTGCCTGCGCGACGGGGAGAACGGCCTCCTGACGATGCCCGGCGACGTGCCGGCGCTGGCCGAGGCGCTGACGCGGATCGTCACCGACGCGACCTTGCGCCGCCGCCTCGCCGGGGCCGCCCTGGAGGAATGCCGCCGGGTGTACTCCTGGACGGCGGTCGGCCGGCAGATCATGGCGGTCTACGGCGAGGTCGTGCACGCGGCCCCGGCGACGGACTTCGCGGACACGCTCCCGCACGATCCGGCCTGCCGCTTCCGCGCCGAGCCGCACCTGCTCTAGCCGCAAGCCCCGATCCGATGCCCACCGCGCTCGCCCTGTCTCCCCACCTTGACGATGCCGCCTTCTCCTGCGGCGGCACGATGGCGACCCTGGCCGCGTCGGGCTGGCGCGTGGTGATGGCGACGGTGTTCACGCAGAGCGTCCCCGGCCCGACCGGGTTCGCGCTCGCCTGCCAGCTGGACAAGGGGCTCGACGCGTCGGTGGACTACATGCGCCTGCGCTGCGCCGAGGACGAGGCGGCGGCCCGCTGCCTCGGGGTCGAGGTGCGTCACCTGCCGTTCCGCGAGGCGCCGCACCGCGGCTACGGCTCGGCGCCGGACCTCTTCGCCGTGCCCCGTGCCGACGACGGCATCGTCGAGCACCTGGTCCTCGCCTTCCGGGCGCTGCTCGACGACATCGCACCGGACCTGATCCTCGCGCCGCAGGCGATCGGCGGCCATGTCGACCACTTGCAGGTGGTCGCGGCCTTCCGCAGGACCGGGTCGCGGCAGCCGGTGCTGTGGTGGCGGGATTTCCCCTACACCGTGCGCGACACCGTGCCGAAGGCGCCGCTCGCCGCCTCCTTCGCCGGCCTGCCGGTCCGCCAGGTCGACCTCGATCCGGCCGCGCAGGAGGCGAAGGCCGAGGCCTGCGCCGCCTACGCGACGCAGCTCGGCTTCCAGTTCGGCGGACGCGCGGCGCTGATGGACCGTCTCGGCGCCGAGGGCGGGCGCGAACGCGTCTCGGTCGCGGGCATCCTGCCCGACGGCTGTCCGGGGTTCGATGCGGCCGCCTGAGCCCGGCACGCTGAAGAGCCTGGCCGACCCGGAGGTTCTGGCGGCGCGACGGGCGATCCGCGATGCCGGCCACGTCGCGCCGCTCCGCGCGATGGCAGCCCGGATCGCCCGAGAGTTCGACGCCCCCGTTCCCGACCCGGATCCCCTCGACGGCGGCATCCACGCACGCCTGCTGCTCCTGCTGGAGACGCCGGGACCGGCGATCGTCCGCACCGGCTTCGTCTCGCGCGACAACCCCACCGGTACCGCGGCCAACCTGTTCCGCTTCCTCGCGGAGGCGGGGATCGCGCGGGCCGACACGCTCATCTGGAACGCGATCCCGTTCGTGATCCATGCCGAGGGCGCCCTGAACCGGGCACCGCGACGCTCCGAGATCCGTGCCGCGGCGCCCTGCCTCGCCCCGCTGCTCGCGCTCCTGCCCGACCTCGCCGTCGTCGTCCTGTCCGGCCGCGTCGCCGGCATGGCGCGTGAGACCATCGCCGTGCTGAGGCCGGGTCTTCCCGTGGTCGCGATCCCGCATCCGAGCCCGACCTACGTCTGCACCGCGCCGGACGTGGCCGCGCGCATCCGCGCCGGGTTGGGCGAGGCCGGCGTCATCCTGCGGACATGCGGCACGGCGAGAACCGGCTTTTCCGTGCCCGATTGAGAACGAGCCGGTGCGGTCGCTGGCCTTGGAGCGCCGATGGTTCTACATGCGGGGCAACGGGCAACGGCCCGAAACATCCGGCATCGAACCCGCGGCCCGCTCGCCGGCCGGGCGGGATATCCGGCGGAGGCGGACGCCGATCGGAATGAACGTCCACGATCAGCATCGCGGAACGCGCGATCATGCCGAGACGGCCGCGCCAGACGCGCCGATCCCGGCCGACGCCACGGCGGGCAAGGGCCGGCGCAGCCGCTACGCCTGGCTCGGCACCGCGGCGAGCATCATCCTGTTCGCCGTCTCGCTCGGCGTCCTGTGGAAGCTGGTCCAGACCGTCACCTGGGCGGATCTGCGCAAGGCGTTCGTCGAAGCCAGCTCCGACCAGCTCGGCCTCGCCTTCCTGTTCGTCTTCGTCAGCTACCTCTTCCTCACCGGCTACGACGCGCTCGCCCTGCGACAGCTGCGGATCAAGGTGCCCTACCGGATCACCGCGCTCGCCTCGTTCACGAGCTACGCGGTGAGCTTCACGCTCGGCTTCCCGCTGCTGACCGCCGGCACGATCCGTTACTGGATCTATGCGCGCCAGGGCCTCACCGCGGCGAAGATCGCCGCGCTCACGGTCATCGCCGGCTTCACCTTCTGGCTCGGCATGGGCGTGGTGCTGGGCTTGAGCCTGATCATCGAGGCGAGCCAGCTCGCGGGCCTCGCCTTCACGTCGATCCGGATCAACCAGGGCGTCGGGCTGTTCGCGCTGGCCCTGGTGCTCGGCTATCTCGGCTGGGTCTCGGCCAAGCGCCGGCACGTCACCATCCGGCAATGGCGCCTGGAGCTGCCGGGCGCCTCCGTCTCCCTGGGGCAGATGGTGGTCGGCATCGGCGACGTCTGCGCGGCGGCCGCCGTGCTGTACGTGCTGATGCCGGCGGGCCTCTCCATCGGCTTCACCACCTTCCTGGCGATCTACGTCCTCGCGGCGATGCTCGGCATCGCCTCGAACGCGCCCGGCGGGCTCGGCGTGTTCGAGGCGACGATCCTGCTGGCGCTGTCGAGCCTGCCGCGGGAGCAGGTGCTGGGCTCTCTGCTGCTGTTCCGGATCTGCTACTACGTCGTGCCCTTCGTCACCGCGCTGGCGATGCTCGGCGCCTACGAGATCGTGAAGCGGGCGGGCCGCGCGCGCGGAGAGCCGTGAGCCTCGGCGGCCGCGAGCATGCCTGAGGCCGCCACGAGCCGGGCGGCCTGGACCAGCGCGGCGACGGCGGTCTCGCTCGTCGGTCTCTTCGCGTACCACCGCGGCCTCCTCGACGGGCCGATGATCGCGGCGGGGCTCGCGGCGATCTGCGTCGGCGGCTTCCTCGCCACCCGCGGGCGCGACGCGATCGCCGCCGCACCGAGCCTGCGCCAGACCGATCGCCACGCGGTCGCCGAGGCGCTGCTCGCCAACATTCCCGACCCGGTAATCCTCATCGACCGCCGCGCGGTGGTGATCGAGGCGAACCCGGCGGCGCGGGCCCTGCTGCCGGCCTTGCGCCTGCGCCACCCGCTCTCCTTCGCCCTGCGCGCGCCGGACGTGCTCGACGCGGTGGAGGCGGTGCTGCGCACCGGCGCGCCCGCGAAGACCACCTACGCCGTCCGCGTGCCGACCGAGCGCGCCTTCGAGGTCCAGATCGGCGCGCTGCCGATGCCGGAGGGCGGCCAGCCGAACGTGGTGCTGTTCCTGCGCGACCTCACCGCCGCGCGGCGCCTGGAGGCGATGCGGGTCGATTTCGTCGCCAATGCCAGCCACGAGTTGCGCACGCCGCTGGCCTCGCTCCTCGGCTTCATCGAGACGCTGCAGGGCCCGGCCCGTGCCGACGCGCCGGCCCGCGAGCGCTTCCTGGGCATCATGCACAGCCAGGCGCAGCGGATGACCCGGCTGATCGACGACCTGCTCTCGCTCTCGCGGATCGAGTTGCGCGAGCACGTCGCACCGACCCAGGTGGTCGACCTCGGCACGATCGCCCGCCAGATGGTCGATGCGCAAGGGGCGCTCGCGGCGGCCCGCGGCGTCGCGGTCGTCCTGGAGGCGGGGGAGGGCGCGTATCCGGTGCTCGGCGAGCCGGACGAGCTGCTGCGCGTCGTCGAGAACCTGATCGAGAACGCGGTGAAGTACGGCGGCCGCAGCGTCGTCGTCGGCCTGGCGCGGACGCGGGACGCGCTGCTCGGCAGCCGCATCGTGCTGAGCGTGCGCGACGACGGGCCGGGCATCGCCCCCGAGCACCTGCCGCGCCTGACCGAGCGCTTCTACCGCATCGACGTGGCGTCGAGCCGCCAGAAGGGCGGCACCGGGCTCGGCCTCGCCATCGTCAAGCACAGCCTCAACCGCCACCGGGGCCGCCTCGCCTTCGAGAGCGAGGTCGGTGCCGGCACGGTGGTGCGCGTGACGCTTCCCGAGCACCGCCCCCGCGCCGCGGCGGAGCCGACGGCGGAGGCCGATCAGCCGTAGGCGGCGATCGCCCGGGCGGAGCCGGGCTCGGCCACCTCGAGCCCCGAGCCGACATACTCGTTGAGCTTGTTGCGCAGCGTCCGGATCGAGATGCCGAGGATCTTGGCCGCATGGGTGCGGTTGCCGAGGCAGTGGTCGAGGGTGTCGAGGATCAGGTCGCATTCGACCTGCGCCACGGTGCGGCCGACGAGCCCGCGGGTCGCGGCTTCCGCCACCTGGGCCGCGCGCGTCGCGGCACCGACCGGCGCGGCGATCGAGTCGCCCTCCGGCGTCAGGATCGCGTCGGCGCCGATCTCAGGGCCGGAGGCGAGCAGCACCGCCCGGTGCAGGGTGTTCTCGAGCTCGCGCACGTTGCCGCGCCACGGGTTCTTCAGCACCATCTCCTGCGCCGCCCGCCCGAGCGGCCGCACCGGCACGCCGTTCACCTCGGCATACTTCTTGGCGAAGTGCGCGGCGAGCTCGAGGATGTCGGCCGGGCGCTCGCGCAGGGGCGGCAGGCGCAGGTGGACGACGTTGAGGCGGTAGAACAGGTCCTCGCGGAACGTCCCCTTGCGGACCTCCTCGGCGAGGTTGCGGTTCGAGGTAGCGAGCACGCGGATGTCGACCTTGACCGGGGCCGAGCCGCCGACGCGGTCGATCACCCGCTCCTGCAGCGCCCGCAGCAGCTTGGATTGCAGGCGGACGTCCATCTCCGAAATCTCGTCCAGCAGCAGCGTGCCGCCGTTGGCCTCCTCGAAGCGGCCGATGCGCCGGGCGACCGCGCCGGTGAAGGCGCCCTTCTCGTGGCCGAACAGCTCGGATTCGAGCAGGGCCTCGGGGATCGCGGCGCAGTTGACCGAGACGAACGGCTTGTTGCCGCGTGCCGACTTCTGGTGGACGTGGCGGGCGAGCACCTCCTTGCCGGTGCCGCTCTCGCCGGTGATCAGCACCGAGGCCTCCGAGCGGGCGATCTGCTCGGCCAGGCGCACTACCTTCTCCATCGAGGCGTCGCGCCAGACGAAGGCGCGTCCGTCCGCCGAGACCGCCTCGAGCACGGCGGCGATCAGGTCCGGGTCCGGGGGGAGGGGGATGTACTCCTTGGCGCCCGCCTGGATCGCGGCGACGGCGGCCTTCGCGTCGGTGGTGACGCCGCAGGCGACGACCGGGGTGCGGATGCGCTCCTCGCTCAGCGCCGCGACGAGGTCGCGGATCGAGAGCCCGACATCGATCATGATGAGGTCGGCGCCCTTGGCGCGCAGGACGTTCAGCCCCTGCGCGACGCCGTCGGCCTGGGTCACCGCCGCCCCGCGGTTCATCGCGATCTTCGAGGCGGTGATCAGCTCGCCGTTGAGCCGTCCGATGATCAAGAGCCGCATCGCGGTGTCTCCGTTCTAACTGTGTCGGCGCCGCGGACCGCCCCGTCGTGCACGGCGGAGCGCGGGGCCCGGGTCTCAAGAGGTCAGCGGTCGCCCTTGACGATCTCGGTCATCGTCACCCCGAGGCGATCCTCGACCAGGACGACCTCGCCGCGGGCGACGAGGCGGTTGTTGACGAAGATGTCGACCGCCTCGCCGACCTTGCGGTCGAGCTCCAGCACCGCCCCGGGGGCGAGGCGGAGCAGGTCGCCGATCGGCATCCGCACGGCACCGAGCACCGCCGACACCATCACCGGCACGTCGAAGAGCTGCTCGAGGTCGGAGGCGCTCTTGGGCGTCGTCGGCACGTCGCGGATCGAATCCTCGCCCGCGAAGGCCGGATCCTGGTCGCCGAGCTGCGGCAGGCTGAAATCGTCGGACATCGGGCTCTTTCGATCTCTCAGGGTTCGACGGTGGTGCCGAGGGCATCGAGGACCGCGGCCTCGATGCGGGCGCGCTCGCGCACGATCCCGCCGTCGGCCCACTCGATGCGGGCGTCGCCCGACGCCATGTCGGGATCGCCCAGCACGACGAGGCGGCCCTCGTAGCCGCGCTCGCGCGCCAACCGCTTCATCAGCCCCTCGGCCTCCTCGACGAGGCCGTCATGGACGCGCACGACAAGGTGCGGCACGCCGCGCAGGTGCTGGAGGGCGGCACGCGCCGCCTCGCCGCGATCGGCG
>NZ_VRUV01001099.1:0-542 GCF_008039455.1 Methylobacterium sp. WL116 | reverse complement strand
GCGCAGGCCGACGGCCAGCCGGACCAGGTCGCCAGCGTCGTCCCGGCGGCGACCAGCGTCGTCGCGGCGAAGAGTGGTGCCACCCAGGCGGCACGGCCCGCGGGCCCGATCGCCTGCGCCGAGACGAGGTTCTGCAGCAGGGCGATGGCGCACATCGCCGTGCCGGTGAGCGCGCCGAGATGCAGGTAGTGCAGGCCGAAGGCGGCGGCGCATCCGGCCGAGGCGAGAAGCATCCCGCGCCGATGCGGCAGGATCCCGGCGGCGAAGCCGAGCAGCAGGCCGAGGGTTCCGAAGAGGTCGAGATGCGGCTTCGCCGCGGCCCATCCGCTCAGGGCCAACGTCATCAGGGTCATGGTCCGCGCCCGGTCGGCGCGGAAGCGCGCCGCACTGGCGGCAGGCGCTAGGTCGTCATGGTAACCGGTCGGTTAACGGGCATTTCGGGTGCCCGCCCCCGTCGCTGCGGCGCAACCGCAGATCACCGCGTGGGGCGGCGCGGGCGGGACCCTCCGACGGGGGCCGGAAGCCTCTACGCCGTGCCGGCG
>NZ_VRUV01001098.1:0-542 GCF_008039455.1 Methylobacterium sp. WL116 | reverse complement strand
TCGGTGGAGGAGCAGTTCGCGGCGGTGCAGGAGACGGCGGCGACGGTGGACGAGATCACCCATTCGGGCGCGCAGATCACGAAGCGGGCCGGCGAGGTGATCGCCACCGCCCAGGCCACGGCCCAGACCTCGCGCCAGGGCCTGCGCGCGGTGGCCGACACGGCGCGGGCGATGGACGCGATCCGCGAGCAGGCGGAGGCGGTGGCCGGCAACATCGTGACGCTGTCGGAGAAGACCCAGACGATCGGCGACATCATCGAGACGGTCAACGACATCTCGGAGCGCACGCACCTGCTGGCGCTCAACGCCGCGATCGAGGCGGCGGCGGCCGGGGAGAGCGGGCGGAGCTTCGCGGTGGTGGCCTCGGAGATGAAGCTTCTGGCCGACCAGGCCAAGGCGGCCACCCTGCAGGTGCGCGGCATCCTTTCGGAGATCCAGCGCGGCATCAACACCTCGGTGATGCTGACGGAGGAGGCGGTCAAGCGGGCGGCCACCGGCAAGGCGCGCTCCGACACGACCCAGCGCACGATCGAGGAGATCAC
>NZ_VRUV01001097.1:0-546 GCF_008039455.1 Methylobacterium sp. WL116 | reverse complement strand
ACCCTGCAGGGGGCGGTCGTCCAGGTGCCGCGGCGCGACGCCGACGGCAATCCCGTCGGCGGCGTGCGCCTGCCCGACATCGCGGCGCCGCTCGGCGTCCACGGCCTGCAGAACGCGCCGCTGTCCACCTTCACCTGCTCGCTCGTCGGCGCCTACCGGCCCTTCCCGCGACGGGCGACCGAGGGCGGCCCGCCGTCGCTGGCCGAGCGCTACCGGAGCCAGGCCGACTACGTGAACCGGGTGCGCGAGGCCGCCCGGGAGGCCGAGGCCCAGGGCTTCCTGCTGCCGGAGGATGCGGCGGTCATCGTCGACGCCGCCGCCGCGGACCCGATTTTTGGCGGGACGGGGCCGACGGCGGCCCCGCGCTGATTGCGGCCGGCGGGGCGGGTGCTACGGTCCGCCCGGCATTTGCGCCACGCGAATCGCCGGTCGGCCCCGAGGGGCCGACCGGCGCGACAGGGCGAGGACGATCATGCTGAGATCGGGGTTCGGGCGTCGGATCGGCCTGCTGGCCGGGCTCCTGATCGCGGCGCCGTCGACGACGCC
>NZ_VRUV01001096.1:0-549 GCF_008039455.1 Methylobacterium sp. WL116 | reverse complement strand
GCGCGCACCGCCGGATGCGACGGGCTGGAGATGGTGCTGCCGCCGGACCGGCCGGACCTCGAAGCCTTCTGCGCCGCCACCGGCTTCGTCGCGGCCGGCACCCGCCTGACGCGGCCCCTGCGCAAGCGAAGCGCCGAGCGCTGAGGTCGATGCCGCGTGTCGCGGTCAGTGCAACGTCGCGCCGGGGTCCGGGTCGATCTCGACCGCCTCGGCGAAGGGGAATTCCAGCACGATCTCGCCCGCGACATCGGTGACGACGAGGTGGGCCGTCATCAGCCGGGCCTGGTCCCGCGCCTCACGCGCTTGGCCGGCGCGCAGCGCCGCCAGGATGGTGTCGCGGGCGGCCTCCCAGGCGGCGTCGGCATCGGGCAGGTCGGCGCCGTCCGGGTCCGTCACCCAGTCGTCGCCGATCCGTGTGTTGAAGAAGTAGCGCGGCACGGTACAGGCTCCTGCAGCATCGGGCTTCACGCACGCGAAGCGGGATCGGAGCAAGACATGGTGAAGCCCAGCCGCGCTGCAACGCCGGACGAGGCCGGCCGGCCCGCGAGG
>NZ_VRUV01001095.1:0-550 GCF_008039455.1 Methylobacterium sp. WL116 | reverse complement strand
GGCGAACCTCGCGGCCGCGCTCGCCGCCGGCTTCGTGGCGCTGGCGCTCACCGGGCCCGCGGTCGAGCGCAAGGACGCGACGACCTTCCGCAACCTCGACGCGACGGTGATCGTTGCCGACCTGTCGCGCTCGGTCGCCGAGGGCGGCGGGCTGAAGGACCTGCGCCAGATCGCGCAGGGCGTGGCGGAGGCCGCCGGCACCCGCGCGGTGGCGCTGGTGGTCTATGCCGGCGACGCCTACGTCGCGACCGGGCCGACCACCGACCGCGACAGCTTCGGCACCACCCTGTTCGCGCTCGATGCCGACACGGTGCCCGACCGCGGCAGCCACCCCGAGCGCGGGCTGGCGCTGGCCCGCCGCACCCTGGAGGAGGCCGGCGCGCTCGCCGCCGACGTGGTGCTGATCACCGACGGCGACGGCATCGGCGACGCGGCCCTGCGCGAGGCCGAGGCGACCCTGGCGCGCCTGCGCGCGCTCCAGGCCGAGGCGACCGACACCGAGGCGGCGCTTGCCGAGGCCGACGGCGCCGACATCGCCGAGCGCCTGGCG
>NZ_VRUV01001094.1:0-552 GCF_008039455.1 Methylobacterium sp. WL116 | reverse complement strand
GGCGTGCTCCTGGCCTGGCTGCGGCCGCCGGCCTTCGACCCGCTCCGGTTCTGGCTGCGGCCGATCGTGCTCGAATTCGCCGCCGGCATCGGCCTCGCGCTGCTGTTCCGCCGCGGCGTCCGGCTCGGCGTCGCCGGCGGCGTCCTGCTCTGCGGCCTCGGGGTCGGCGTCTGGGCGTCGATCGACCTGTCCGGGTTCGACGCCTCGTCTGCGCCCGGGAATTACGGCTGGGCCCGCACCCTGATCTGGGGCGGCGGCGCGGTGCTGATCGTCGCCGGCCTCGTCCTCGGCGGGCACCGGTTCGACCAGGCGATCGCCCGGCGGATCGCGCGGATCGGCGACGCGTCCTACGCGCTCTACCTGCTGCACCCCTTCGTCTTCCTTGCCGCCAAGGCGGTCCTGCCGCGGCTGCCGCTGAGCGCCGGCCTGCTCTGGCCGCTGACGCTGCTCCTCGTCGCCGTGTCGATCGCCGCGACCGAGGCCTTCCATCGCAGCGTCGAGCGGCCGGTGCTGCGCTGGCTGCAGGGCCGGCCGCGCGACGCCGGCGCGGCG
>NZ_VRUV01001093.1:0-554 GCF_008039455.1 Methylobacterium sp. WL116 | reverse complement strand
GCCTCGAATGTCTCACGTCGCCGCCGCGTCGCTCACCCCAGATCCTGCAGGTGCCGCGCCGCGATCACCGAGGCGGCGCCCTTGAGCCTGCGCGACCGCGAGAGCCGCGCCCACGTCCTCAGCTTCATCGGCCGGACCGGCGACGAGATCCTGCTGCGCCTCTCGCGCGACGACACCGCCGCGGGCCTGGACCGCCTGCGCGATCGGCTTCGCGTCACCGGCCGCGAGGCGGAGGTGCTGCTCTGGCTCTCGCGCGGCAAGTCGAGCCGCGACATCGGCGAGATCCTGGGGCTGAGCCCGCGCACGGTGACGAAGCACCTGGAGGGCATCTACGCCAAGCTCGGCGTCGAGAACCGCACCGCCGCCTCGGTGATCGCGGCGCGGCACCTGCAGGATCTGGGGTGAGCGACGCGGCGGCGACGTGAGACATTCGAGGCAGCATCACCGCTTCGACGCGGCCGCCCGTCCCCGAACGCAAAGGAACAAGGCCACCTCCGTGAGCGCCCGCGCCTGCGCCGCGGGATCGGGTCGACCGTGCCGCGGGCGCTCACGGA
>NZ_VRUV01001092.1:0-556 GCF_008039455.1 Methylobacterium sp. WL116 | reverse complement strand
CGCCGAGGAGCCCGCGCCCGCAGCCCCCGCACGGGCTCCGGAGCCGGTGGCGGTGGTGCTCAGCGAGCCGTCCGATCCCGACCGGCCGAAGCGGGCCGGCTGGTGGTCGCGCACCAAGGCGGCGCTCACCGGCGAATGAGCCTGCGCGAGACGGGCTGAACCGGATCCGGCTCACGACACCCCGTGTCGTGAGCCGAATTTTTAGGGGCATGGACATGTATCGGCCGCTGGCGGCCGGGTGGAGCGCCGTTCCTGCGTCCGCCACCGCCGGTCGCGCCGGGCAAGCCCCACGGCCCACGGCAACGGGTCGAGGTCCCGGGAACAGCCGAATGTCGGCCGCTCTTCGAGCAAACGCGCCCGGTCTAAACCCCTTATTGACCTATTCCATCTTAGGTTGAAGCTTTACGGCAGGGGACACAATCGATGTTGAGCTACTTCCGCAAAGCCAGGACTGAAAGGCCGGCCCTTTCGGTAGTCGCTCCCGCCAGCGTTGCCCCCGCCGTCCTCGACCGCGTCGCCGACGAGGCCCCCGCGCCGGTCGCGCCGCCGGCCGACC
>NZ_VRUV01001091.1:0-557 GCF_008039455.1 Methylobacterium sp. WL116 | reverse complement strand
GCTCACGCGAGGCCCACCCTCCCCCGCACCCAAGTCGGGCCTGCCCGACTTGGGCAGACAGGGTGCGGATCTCGGGCAGGTCCGAGATCCGTTGGGAGGAGGGAAGGCGCGCGGGCTCTTCGGCAGGGAAGAGGGGGTTGGGAGGGGCGCGACCGCTCCCGACCGCTCCCGACCCACGCCTGAACCAGACGACGCGTCCGACGCCATCCCCGCGCTCTGCGCTGCCGCGGATGCCCTCGGCGTGACGTCCCTGCGCGGGCCGTTGCTCGCCGTGCGGATCGCCCGGCTGATCGCCGCCCGCGACGGACGGGATGGGCTCGCGGAACGAGATCTCGTCGAAGCAGCAGCCCTCGTGCTCGGCCCGCGGGCGACGCGGATGCCGGTTCCCGAGCAACCCGCCGAAGCCTCCGAACCGCCCCCCGACGATCGCGGATCGCCGCAGCAGGAGAACCCGCCGGAGCCCGACGGGGACGCGGCGGGCTCGGAGCAGCAGGCCGAATCGCCGAATCTCGACGACGTCGTGCTCGCGGCGGCACGCGCGGCGATCCCGCCCGGCC
>NZ_VRUV01001090.1:0-558 GCF_008039455.1 Methylobacterium sp. WL116 | reverse complement strand
ACCTACCGACGCCGGGCGTGGCGAAGGAGCTGGCCAAGCGCCTGGCGGCGCGGCTGGGCGAGGCGGCCCTGCTGCCACGGATGATCCCGCTCGGCGAGGCGGACGAGGCCGAGCTGGATCTCGCCGCGATGCCGCTGGTCGCGAACGCCGCCGTTGGCCTCGACCCGGAGATGCAGAAGCTCGAGCGCCGGCTGATCCTCGCCCGGCTGGTGCAGTCCTGGGCGCAGGCGGTCGACCGCTCGCTGCTGCCGATCGACGAGGAGGTGCCGTTCCTGGTGCCGGCCTCGCCCGCCGACGCGGTGGCGCTCGCCGCCGACCTCGAAGGGCTGATGGACGCGCTGACCGTCGAGGGCCTGCCCTGGTCCGAGATCGCGGGTGCCGTCGAGGCCGAGTACTCGCGCTATTTCGGCCTGACCCTCGATTTCGTCCGGATCGCCGCCGAGAACTGGCCGCGGATCCTGGCGGAGCGCGGCCTTACCGATCCGGTCTCGCGGGCGCGCGACCTCGTGCTGGCGGAGGCCGCCCGCCTCACCCGCGAGCGTCCGCGCGACCCGGTGG
>NZ_VRUV01000108.1:0-11009 GCF_008039455.1 Methylobacterium sp. WL116 | reverse complement strand
GTGGTGGCGCAGGGCGGCAACACCGGGCTCGTCGGCGGCGGCGTTCCGCATGGCGGCGTGGTGCTGTCGCTCGCGCGGATGAACCGCGTTCTCGCGCTCGATCCGGTGAACGCCAGCATCGTGGTCGAGGCCGGCGCGATCCTCGCCGAGGTGCAGGACGCGGCCGACGCCGCCGGGCTGCTGTTCCCGCTCTCCTACGCCTCGCGCGGATCGGCGCGGATCGGCGGCGCGCTGGCGTGCAATTCCGGCGGGATCGCGGTGCTGGCCTACGGCAACGCCCGCGACCTCGTCCTCGGGCTCGAGGTGGTGCTCGCCGACGGCCGGGTGTGGAACGGCCTCAAGGCTCTGCGCAAGAACAACGCCGGATACGACCTCAAGCACCTGTTCGTCGGCTCGGAAGGCACCCTCGGCATCATCACCAAGGCGGTGCTGAAGCTCTTCCCGAAGCCCGCCTCGCGCACGGTCGGGTTTGTCGGGCTGCCCTCGGCCCGCGTGGCGCTCGACCTGTTCGCGCGCCTGCGCAGGCGCGCCGACCGGGACCTCACCGCCTTCGAGTTCATCCCGCCGGTCGGGCTCGACATGGTGCTGCGGCACATGCCCGGCACGGTCCGCCCGCTCGCGGGCGAGCACGGCGCCTACGCCCTGATCGAGCTCGCCTCCGCCCGGCCCGACGCCGACACCCGGGCCGAGCTCGAGGCGGCGCTCTCCGAGGCGATCGAGGACGGGCTCGTGGAGGATGCAACGCTCGGGGCGAGCGAGGCGCAGAACCTCGCGCTCTGGGCCTTGCGTGAGCATCTCTCGGATGCGCAGGGCTACGAGGGCGGCTCGATCAAGCACGACGTGTCGGTGCCCCTGTCGCGGCTCGCCGACTTCGTCGAGCAGGCGAGCGCGGCCTGCGAGGCGGCGATGCCGGGCCTGCGGGTCTGCGCCTTCGGCCATGTCGGCGACGGCAACATGCACTTCAACCTGAGCCAGCCGGTCGGCATGGACAAGGCCGCGTTCCTCGGCACCTGGGCGGACTTCAACCGCATCGTCCACGACATCGTGACCGCGATGGACGGCTCGATCGCCGCCGAGCACGGCGTCGGCCTGATCAAGCGCGACGAGCTGCAGCACTACGCCGACCCGGTCGCCCTCGACTTGATGCGCGCGATCAAGGCCGGGCTCGACCCGCAGGACCGGCTCAACCCGGGCAAGGTCGTCGCTCTCTCCGACGATCCGCAGCCCGCCCTGCCCTGAGCCGACCGCCGCGGAGTGCCGAGCCGGCTGGATTTCGATTGTGCGACGCACCATGTCTTGCCATGATGCGATGACGCATCGCGCCATAAATCGGCTCTCCGGCCGGTCCAAGGTTCGAATCGCGACCGGTCGGGAGAAGACCGGGAGCGTGCGGGTTTCCCTGCGTTAGTGGGGCGTTAACGGCTGAGGTTGCGTTTTATCGTCAACCCCGGTCGCGGCGCCCGGCGCCAGGGTCCGGCACTTGCTTGGGTCCCCGCCTGCCTTCGCAGTCGCGAAGGCGACGGCCGGCTCGCGACGAGACGTTTCAAGGAGACCATCGAGATGCCCACCTCTCAGGCCCGCGTGCAGACCGCCGAGGCGAGCCGCTACCTGCAGCAGCTCTGCCGCCACTGGAGCCACAAGTTCCCGGTTTCGGCGACCCCCGAGCACGGCACCGTGCCGTTCAGCGAGGACCGCGTCTGCACCTTCGACGCCGAGCCCGACGCCCTGCTGATGCGGATCGCCACGTCCGATCCCGCTGGGCTGACCCGCCTGGAGAACGTCGTCTCCGACCACCTGATGCGCTTCGCCTTCCGCGAGAGCCTCGGCGAGATCACCTGGTCCCGCGCCGCTTGACTCGATGGACCCCGCACCGATCTTGCACCACAGGATCGGACGTTTCGAAGGGGTCGCGATGAACGCGCATGCTGAGCCGCCGGTCGCGAGGTCGGCGCACGAGGAGCGGCTCGACCGGCTCGCGAAGGTTGCGGTCCGGGTCGGGCTCAACCTCCAGGCCGGGCAGGAGCTTGTCCTGACCGCGCCCCTCGACGCGCTGCCGCTGGCGCGTGCCATCACCGCCGAGGCCTACCGCGCCGGGGCGTCGCTGGTGACAACCCTGCTCGGCGACGACGCCGCGACGCTCGCGCGCTTCGCCCACGCCTCGGACGCGGCCTTCGATACCGCCGCCGGGTGGCTCTATGCGGGCATGGCGGAGGCCTACCGCAACGGCGCCGCCCGCCTCGCGATCAGCGGCGACGACCCGTCGCTGCTGTCGGCCCAGGATCCGGAGAAGGTCGCCCGCGCCAACCGGTCGCGCTCCAAAGCCTACGTGCCGGCGCTCGAGTTGATCGCCAACTTCGCCACGAACTGGACCATCGTCTCGGCCGCGACCCCGGCCTGGGCCCGCACGGTGTTCCCCGACCTCCCCGAGGCGGAGGCGGTCGCCAAGCTCTGGGATGCGGTGTTCGCCGCCTCCCGCGTCGACGGCCCCGATCCGGTCGCCGCCTGGGCCGCGCACAACGCCCACCTCCACGCGCGCAAGGACAGGCTGAACGGACACCGCTTCTCGGCGATCCGCTTCCGGGGGCCGGGCACCGACCTCACCGTAGGCCTCGCCGACGACCACGAATGGTGCGGCGGCGCGGCGACCTCGCGCAGCGGCATCACCTGCAACGCCAACATCCCGACCGAGGAGGTCTTCACCACGCCGCACAGGGCGCGGGTCGAGGGCCACGTCGCCAGCACCAAGCCGCTCTCGTACCAGGGTACGCTGATCGAGGGCATCCAGGTGCGGTTCTCGGAAGGCCGCATCGTCGAATCGGCCGCCACCCGGGGCGCCGACGTGCTGGCCCGCGTCCTCGACACCGACGAGGGCGCCCGTCGCCTGGGCGAGGTCGCGCTGGTGCCGGCTTCCTCGGCGATCTCGGCATCGGGGCTGCTGTTCTACAACACGCTCTACGACGAGAACGCCGCGAGCCACATCGCCCTCGGCCAAGCCTACTCGAAGTGCTTCGTGGGCGGTGGCGCGGGCTTCTCGGAGGACGACCTCGCGGCACGCGGCGCCAACCGCAGCCTGATCCACATCGACTGGATGATCGGCTCGGCCGAGGTCGACGTGGACGGCATCGCCGCCGACGGGCAGTCCGTGCCGGTGATGCGCCGGGGCGAGTGGGTCTGACGGCTGAGCCCGGTCCGTCACGCCGCGGGATGCACGGCCGAAAAAAACCGATTAAGACGGCGCCATGGCAGGACATTCCCATCGCGACGCCCGCGGTCGCCCGCTCGTCGCCGTCACCGGTCTCGGCATCGTCTCCTCCCTCGGGCACGGCCAGGACGCGACCTGGACCGCCCTGACGCAGGGGCGATCCGGCATCCACGCGATCGCGCGCTTCCTGACGGACGGGCTGCGCACGCGCATCGCCGGCACGGTCGACTTCCTCGACACCGATCCACTGGTCGCCCCCGCCCTCTCCGAGCGCTTCGCCCGCGTGGCGGCCGAGGAGGCGGTGACGCAGGCCGGCATCGGCGCGGCCGGAGACTTCCCGGGCGCCCTGTTCATCGCGGTGCCGCCGGTCGAGATGGAATGGCCGCAGCGCCAGGCCCTGGCGGAGGCCTGCGGCGGCGAAGGGCCGGTGACCTATGCCGGTCTCCAGCACGCGGCGGCCTCGCGCAAGTTCGACGCGTGGCACGACCTCTTCATCTTCGGGACGGTGGCCGACCGCATCGCCGACCGCTTCGGCACCAAGGGCTCGCCGATCTCGCTCTCCACCGCCTGCTCGTCGGGCGCCACCGCGATCCAGCTCGGCGTCGAGGCGATCCGGCGCGGCGAGATGACGGCGGCGCTCTGCATCGGCACCGACGGCTCGGTGAACCCGGAATCGCTGATCCGCTTCTCGCTGCTCTCGGCGCTGTCGACCCAGAACGACCCGCCGGAGACCGCCTCGAAGCCGTTCTCGAAGAATCGCGACGGCTTCGTCATGGGCGAGGGCGCGGCCGCGCTCGTGCTCGAGGACGCGGCCTCGGCCGTCGCGCGCGGCGCGACGATCCTCGGCTACGTGCTGGGCTGCGGCGAGAAGGGCGACGGCTTCCATCGCACCCGTTCCAGCCCCGACGGCGCGCCGATCATCGCGGCGATCCGCGCTAGCCTCGACGATGCCGGGATCGGGCCGGAGGCGGTCGACACGGTCAACGCCCACGGCACCTCGACGCCCGAGAACGACCGCATGGAGGCGATGGGCCTGATGGCGGTGTTCGGGGACGCCGCCGCGCGCATCCCGGTGACCTCGAACAAGTCGATGCTCGGCCACACGCTGACCGCCGCCGGGGCGATCGAGGCCGTGATCTCGCTGCTGACGATCCGGCACGGGCGCATCCCGCCGACGATCAACTACGCCGTGCCGGATCCGGCGATCCCGCTCGACATCGTCACCGCGGCGCGCGACCTGCCCGTGGCGCGCGTCCTGTCGAACTCGTTCGGCTTCGGCGGCCAGAACACCTGCCTCGTGCTCGGGTCCGAGCCGGCATGAGCGCGGCACCGACCGCGGCTCGCCGCATCCTCGTCACCGGCGGCGCCTCGGGCCTCGGCTCGGCGATCGTGCGGGCGATGGCGGCCGCCGGGCACGGCGTCGACTTCACCTTCCGCGCGTCGCAGGCGCCGGCCGAGGCCCTGCTCGCCGAGCTGCGCGACCGCCATCCCGACGCGGATTTCGAGGCGATCCCGCTGGATCTTGCCGACCGCGGCGCCCTCGACGCCTTCTGCGAGGCGGCGGAGGCGAAGAGCTATTACGGCTTCGTCCACAATGCCGGCCAATCCTACGACGCGCTCGCCGCGATGCTCGATCAGGAGCGCGCCGAGGCCCTGATGCAGGTGAACTTCTTCTCGCTGACGCGGATCGCCAAGAGCCTCGTGCGCGGGATGATCCGGGCGCGGGCCGGGCGCATCGTCGCGATCGGCTCGGTGGCGGCGCTGCGCGCCAACACCGGCAACGCGGCCTATGCGGCGACCAAGGGTGCGCTGATCGCCTATTGCCGCACCCTGGCGATCGAGTCGGCCAAGCGCGGCGTCACCGTCAACGTGATCGCCCCGGGCTTCGTCGACACCCCGATGATGGCCGGATACGCCGCCCACCGCGCCGGCATGGAGCGCCAGATTCCCGCCGGCCGCTTCGCCGACCCGACGGAGGTGGCGGCGCTGGCCGCCTTCCTGATGGCGGATCCCGCCGCCTACGTCACCGGCGCGGTCCTGCCCGTCGACGGCGGCCTGACGGCGATGATGGGCGTCCACCGCTGATCATGCGCGCCTCGCTCCTCGTCCGTCCGGCCCTCGCCGGCCTGCTGCTTCACGTCGGCACCGGTGCGGTGTGCGCCGATCCGGTCCCGTACCGCGTCGACGGCCTGCCGCGCGGCGAGACGCTGAGCATCCGCGCCGAGCCCGACCCGGCGGCCGAGGTGGTCGGCGAGATCCGCGCCCGCGCGCTCGTCGTCGGCTGCACCAACGACACGCCGAGCCGCACGACGTGGTGCCGGGTCAAGGTCGGCCGGGTCGTGGGCTGGGCGCGGCGGCGCTACCTCGCGCCGGAATGAGATCCCCGTCTCGGATTCGGTCGTGCAGGCCGATGTGATGGCAGCTCGGGCTCCAAGCGATGCGGGATCGGACGACCCGTCGCTGCATCTCGTCGGTCTCGATCCTCGCCTCGAGGAATGGCGTGGCGAGCAGGATGCGGCGGTCCGTGACGATCTCGGCGTTGTCGCACCGCCATGCGCTGGTGCTGCGGACGGATGAGATATGTTACGGCCACCCCGCGCCCTCATCCCGAGGTGCCGGAGCGAAGCGGAGGCCTCGAAGGAGAACTCCAGGGATCGCTCCGCCCGCTGGAGGGCTCCTTCGAGGCCCGCTGGCGCGAGCACCTCGGGATGCGGGCGTGATTGGGATCGGCCGAGGTCCGGGCGGGGCCGGCCAAGCGTTTGAAAGTCATCCGATGCAAGCCCTGCAACTCTTCGGCGACCGCGACCTGCGCCTGACCGAGGTCGAGGCGCCCCCTCCCCCCGGTCCCGGCGAGGTTCGGGTGCGCGTCCGCGCGGTCGGCCTGAACTTCATCGACGTCTGGGGCTTTCGCGGGATGGCCTTCGCCAAGCGGCGTCTGCCGCTGACGGTCGGCGCCGAGGCCGCGGGCGAGATCGCCGAGCTCGGCGAGGGCGTCGAGGGGCTCGAAGCCGGCGACAAGGTCGCGCTCTACGGCGCGATGACCTGTGGCCGATGCCGCGCCTGCACCGAGGGCCGCGACAACCTCTGCGAGGATGTCGGCGGGGTGATGGGCTTCCACATCGACGGCTTCGCCCGCGAGTTCGTCACCATGCCGGCCCGGCTCGTGGTCAAGGTGCCCGACGCGGTCAGCCTCACCGACGCGGCCTGCGCCGGCATCGCCTTCGGCACGGTGCAGCACATGCTGTTCGACAACGCCAAGCTCGAGCCCGGCGAGAGCATCCTGGTCCATGCCGGAGGCTCAGGGATCGGCACCGCGGCGATCCGCATGGCCAAGGCCATCGGCTGCACCGTCTACACGACGGTGGGCGACGACGAGAAGGGCGCCAAGGCCGCCGCGCTCGGGGCCGACCACGTCGTCAACTACCGCACCGAGCGCTTCGAGGGCGAGGTCCGCCGGCTGACCAAGCGGAAGGGCGTGGACGTGGTGTTCGAGCATGTCGGCCCCGACACCTGGAACGGCTCGCTGCTCTGCCTCAAGCGCGGCGGCCGCCTCGTGACCTGCGGCTCGACCTCGGGCGTCTCGACGACGATGAACCTGATGCAGCTGTTCCAGCAGCAATACCGCATCACCGGCTCGTTCGGCTGCCGGCTCGCCAACATTGCGGAATCGCTCGACAAGATGGCCGACGGCATCCGCCCCGTCGTCGACACCGTCTATCCTCTGGCGGACTTCGCGCAGGGGCTCGAACGGCTGGAATCGCGCAAGGTCTTCGGCAAGATCCTCGTGAGCTTCTGACGCCCTCCCCTGTCGCGATGAAATGATCTAAGCCCGCGGAGCTTCCCGCGCGGCGTCGCCCGCCGCGCCCGCGCCCCGCCTCGACGGGACGCCTCCCACCCGAGAGTGACCCGTTGCTGCGCCTCGCCCTGACCCTGAAGCGCAACCTGCCGCGGCTCGCCGGCTATGCGATGCTGCCACTGATCCGCGCGGTGTTCTGGCTGTCGCGGGTCCTCGGCCCCGAGCGCGCGGGGGATGCCGGCGGCGCGCTGCTGCGCGCGCTCGGGCCCTGGCTGCCCTCGCACCGGACGGCGCTGACGAATCTGCGCGCCGCCTTCCCCGACGCGTCCGAGGCCGAGATCCGAGGGATCGCGCGGTCCGCCTGGGACAATCTCGGCCGCACCGGCGCCGAGTACGCCCATCTCGACACGCTGTTCGACTTCGACCCCGCCGACCCCGCGACCCAGCGCATGCAGGTCGAGGGCCTGGCGCATTTCCTGGCGCTGCGCGACGACGGCCGCCCGGGCCTCGTGTTCTCGGCCCATCTCGCCAACTGGGAGCTGCCGGCGATCTGCGCGGCGAAGTTCGATCTCGAGACCACCGCGGTGTTCCGCGCGCCGAACAACCCGGCCGCGGCGCGCCTCGTGCAGGAGGTCCGGCGCAAGACCATGGGGCGGCTCGCCGCCTCCGGGCCGGGCGGCGCCTTCGCGATGCAGGGCGTGGTCGAGCGCGGCGGCCATCTCGGGCAGCTGATCGACCAGCACTTCACCCGCGGCGTCGTGGTGTCGTTCTTTGGGCGTCCGTGCCTAGCGAACCCGCTGCTCGCCAAGCTCGCCCGCCACTACGATTGCCCGGTGCACGGCGCGCGCGTGGTGCGCCTTCCGAACGGCCGGTTTCGGCTCGAGCTGACCCCGCCCCTCGACCTGCCGCGCGACGCGGACGGGCAGATCGCGGTGGCCGGCGCGATGCAGGCGATGACCGCGATCGTCGAGGGCTGGGTGCGCGAGAATCCCGGGCAGTGGTTGTGGATGCACCGGCGCTGGCGGCCGAATATGCTGCCGAAGGCGCGTGCGACCGAGGTCGCCGAGCCTCAAGCCAACGTGATTTCCCAGCCGGCGTCGCGTGCGCTCTCCTGAGGCGATGACGGCGACCCACGCTCGTCCCCACTCGTTCGTCCCGATCCGCGTCCTGCTCGCGGCGTTGGCCGCCGGCCTGCCGTGCGGTCCGGCTGCGGCCGAGCCGTTGCGCGCGGTGGTCGAGCTGTTCACCAGCCAGGGTTGCGCCGCCTGCCGCTCGGCCGATCCGGTGATCGGCGACCTCGCCCGCCAGCCCGGCATCCTCGCGCTGACGCTTCCCGTGACCTACTGGGACTATCTCGGCTGGAAGGACACCCTGGCCCAGCGCCCGTTCGGCGAGCGGCAGCATGCCTATTCCGGCGTGCACGGCGCGCGCCAGATGTTCACCCCCCAGGCCGTGATCAACGGCTCCGCCTCGACCGTCGCCTCGGACAGGGCCGCCCTGGAGAAGCTGCTGCGCGAGGCGAACGCCCGCGGCGGTCTGCCCGTGCCGGTCCGCGGCGAGGAGCGCGACGAGCGGATCGTGATCGAGATCGGGGCCGAGCCGGTACCGAAGGCGGATCTGAAGGGCGACGTCTGGCTGGTTCCGGTCCTGCGCAGCCGCCCGGTCGCGATCGGCGGCGGCGAGAACCGCGGCCGAACCGCCACCTACGTCAACGTCGTGCGCGGCCTGCAGCGCCTCGGGCCCTGGACCGGCCAGGCGGTGCGGTTCGAGGTGCCCCGAACGGTGGCCCGCGTCGCGGAGGCCGATGCCTGGGTCGTGGTGGTTCAGGGGACGGTCGGCGGTCGGCCGGCCAGGATATTCGGCGCCGCCAAAGGGCCCGGTCTCTGAAGGGGCCCGGTCGCTGCGGCACGGAGCCTCGAACCGGAGCAAGCCCCGCCCGGGATCCTCAAAATCGAGCCTCACCCGCAGCCGGGTCATGCCCCGTCGTCGTCGACGCCCGGCGTCGCGGCTCGGTCTTACGGGTCGAGCCCTTCGGCGATGCGGCGGCGGGCGCGCAGCGTCTCCATGCGCGACACCGAGAACACCGAGGCCTCGTAGAGCAGCAGCATCGGCAGCGCGAGGGAGAGCTGCGAGATCACGTCGGGCGGCGTCAGCACGGCGGCGGCGACGAAGACGAGGACGATCGCGTAGCGCCGCTTCTCGCGCAGGAACTTGGCGTCGATGATGCCGATCTGCCCGAGCAGCGTCAGGATCACCGGCAGCTGGAAGGCGATGCCGAAGGCGAAGATTAGCGTCATGATCAGGGAGAGGTACTCGTCGACCTTCGGCAGCAGCGCGATCGTCGGCTCGCCGGCGACGCCGACCTGCTGCAGCGACACCGAGAACTTGATGAGCAGCGGCATCGCCAGGAAGAACACGACCAGCGCGCCGAGCACGAAGAACACCGGCGTGGCGACGAGGTAGGGCATGAACGCCTTGCGCTCGTTGCGGTACAGGCCCGGGGCGACGAAGGCGTAGATCTGCGTCGCGATCACCGGGAAGGCGAGGAACGCCGCGCCGAAGACGCTGAGCTTGATGTTGGTGAAGACCTGCTCGAGGAAGTGCGTCGCGATCAGCTTGGCGTTCTCGACCCCGACGATCGAGACGTAGGGGTGGACGAGGATGTTGTAGATCTCGCGCGAGAAGAAGAAGCACCCGAAGAACATGATCACGAACGCGATCAGCGACTTGATCAGCCGTGCGCGCAATTCGATCAGGTGGTCGAGGAGCGGCGCCCGCGACGCCTCGATCTCGGCCTCGTCCGTCTGGTCGATCATCGCTTAATGGCCTGCGGCCGGTGCGGAGGGGGCCGGGCCGTGCGGCGCGGGCGTCGGGTCCGGGGCCGGCCCGTAGGGGTCGTCGACGGATCCCGGGACGGGAAGCGGCTCGGGGGCGGCCTGCACTTCCGCGACGGGCTGGGCGACGGGCTGTTCCAGGGCCTTCGGCACGTCGTAGGCGCCGCCGGTCGTCGGAGCCGCGCTCTCGGCCGCCTTCAGCTGCGCGGTGGCGTCGGCCAGCGTCGCCGAGCTCGGCTTCGGCGCGCGGGCCTCGACGGCGCCCTTGAGCTCGTCGCGGATGGTCTGGACCGGGTTGAAGCCGCCGCTCGCGCCCCGCACCGTGTCGCGGATGCCGTCGACCTCCTTGCGGACGTCGTCGAGCTCCGCCTCGCGGATCGCCTCGTTGAACTGCATCTGGAACTCGCCCGCCATGCGGCGGACCTTCCGCGTCACCTGCCCGACGGTGCGCAGCGCCTTCGGCAGGTCCTTCGGCCCGATGACGATGAGGGCGACGCCGCCGATCAGCATCACCTCCCCCCAGCTCATGTCCAGCATGTCGTCGACGGTCCTGCAGCCTCGGGCCCGTCGCCACGGCGCCGACGGGCCTCGGGAAATGAGCCGTGCCCCCACACGCGGGGGCGCGGGCCCGGGCCTCCTCAGACGGGCTTGCGCTCGCCCTGCGGCAGGTGGCTCGCCGGGATCGCGGTGCCGGGGCTGGTCTCGCCCGCGTGCGGGATGGTGCGGACGGGCTCGGCCGGGGCGACGGGCGGGGTCGCGGCCTGCGTCGGCGCCTCGTCCTCGGCCATGCCCTTCTTGAACGCCTTGATGCCCTTGGCGACGTCGCCCATCAGGTCCGAGACCTTGCCGCGGCCGAACAGCAGCATCACGATGACGGCGACGACGACCCAGTGCCAGATACTCATGCTGCCCATGGCAACCTCCTGCGCCACGGGTCACGCATCGTGAGAGACGTGTCCGCGTCGGCACGTGTCCGCGGTTGAATTTCGGGCAGAACCTAGGGACCGCGCCGGGTTAACACAAGCGGTCAAACCCGGATCGCCCCGGCAATCCCATGCGGGGACCGCGCCCCGTCAGGCGGCCTGCGCTAGGGCCGCGGCGAATTGCGCACGGGCCAGCGGCAGGTCGAGGCCGTCGCGGGCGCCCCCGAGCCGGGCGAGCGCCGCCTCCGCGCGGC